>ONIT01000147.1 GCA_900317945.1 uncultured Pseudomonadota bacterium | reverse complement strand
GGCCATTAGAACCAAATAGGCCTCTATGCTAAAAAATCTACAGGGCCTCAGGCCTTGTGCCGATTGGCTTTGTTTAGATATGAGGTGCTAAAGACAGGTAAGACTTTCCGAAATTGCTGCCTGCCCGCTGTCCGGGCGGCTCAATTATATGCGCTCGCATTTTTCCGCGCGCAAAAAAATGCCTGCCGGTTTTATGGGCAGGCATTTTGCAAGTGCCAGCGCGCGTCACCAATGGTTAGCACGCCATATATCACGCATCAGTTCTGCGAGAGGATATGCTCCTTGTCCTCAGTTCCCTTAACCTCATTCCAGAACTTACCGTTGAGGGACTCCCAGAGCTTCTCCGGCCCCTTGGCCATTGACTGGGTAACAAGGGACACGATGAGAATCGCAGCTGAGGAGAAGATGAAGCCCGGAACAAGGGAATAGAGGCCGAACGGGCTGCCGCAGACCTCCCAGATGATGACAGTAGCAGCGCCTGTCAGCATTCCGGCAAAGGCTCCCGGGAGAGTCATCCTCTTCCAGTAGAGGGAGATGAGGACGCAGGGCCCGAAGGAGGCGCCGAAGCCTGCCCAGGCATAGGCAACGAGCTTCAGGATTCCGGAGTTAGGATCAAGCGCGAGGACATAGGCGATGGCCGCAACGAGGAGCAGCATTGCCCTGCCGCACCAGACGAGCTCGGACTGAGAGGCATGGGGCCTTATCCAGCGGCGGTAGAAGTCAGCGGTCAGGGTGCTCGAGGCGACGAGGAGCTGGCAGGAGAGCGTGCTCATGATGGCGGCGAGGATGGCTGCGAGCAGGATTCCTGCGATCCACGGGGTGAAGAGGGTCTGGGCTGCGACGACGAAGATCTTCTCCGGGTTCTCGAGGGTGATCTCAGGATGGTGGTTGACGAAGGCGACGCCGAAGTAGCCGACCGATACGGCGCCAGCGAGGCAGAGGATCATCCAGGTTATGGAAATCCTTCTAGAGTCGCCCATGCCGCGCACGGACTTGGCGGCCATGAAGCGCACCAGGATATGGGGCTGTCCCATATAGCCAAGTCCCCAGCCGGCGAAGGAGATTATCGCGATAAGGCCGATGCCGTCCATGAAATGGGTCATGTTGGGCTTTTCCTCAGCGATGTAGTCCATCGCGGCGTTGAGGCCGCCAGCGTCGACAATCATCATGGCAGGCGCGATTAGGAGCGCGAAGATCATCAGCGCGGCCTGGAAGGTGTCGGTCCAGCTTACGGCGAGGAAGCCGCCGATGCAGACGTAGAAGATGGTGGAGACGGCGCCGATGAGGAGCGCGTTCTCATAGTCCATGCCGAAGGTCTGCTCGAAGAGACGGGCTCCCGAGACCATGCCGGAGGCGCAGTAGACCACGAAGAAGATGAGGATTATGAACGCGGCGAGGACCGAGGTGATGCGCCTGCTGTCCTGGAACCTCGCGGCAAAGTAGTCAGGCAGCGTCAGCGAGTCGGCGGCGTTGGCGGTGAAGGAGCGGAGCCTTGCGGCCACGAACTTCCAGTTGCACCAGGCGCCTATGGTGAGGCCAATCGCTATCCATGAGGCGGAGATGCCGCTTACATAGAGGGCGCCCGGCAGGCCCATCAGAAGCCAGCCTGACATGTCGGAGGCTCCTGCAGAAAGCGCGGTGACAAAGCGGCCGAGCTTCCTTCCCCCGAGAACGTAGTCAGACAGTGAGCTTGTCACCCTCGCGGCAATGATGCCGATCACGAGGAGCGCAAGTATGTATACCACAAAGGTAGTGGTTGTCGTGAACATAGGAGATTACTCCGGTTAAGGCAGGAAAAAGCCCGCACGGAGCGGGCTGGTCTGGGAAATCTCTTGATTAGACGAGAGCGGGGGCGTACTCGCCGCGTCCGCTGACATAGGAGAAGGGCTGCTTCCTCTCTGCGGGGGAGGTGAAGGCAACCTTCTCGACGGCGCCCTCGGTCTCAAGGAGAGTGCGGAGGAGCTGGTTGTTCAGCGCATGGCCGGTCTTGTAGGCCTTAAATGCGCCAAGGATGGTGTGGTTGCACATGTAGATGTCACCGCAGGCGTCAAGGAGCTTGTGGCGGGTGCACTCATCGGGATACCTGAGCCCCTCGGGGTTGATGACATGGGTGTCGTCCATGACGACTGCGTTGTCAAGTGTTCCGCCCAGGGCGAGGTGGTGCGCGTGCATGTACTCGACATCCCTCATGAAGCAGAAGGTGCGGGCGCGGGAGATCTGCCTGACGAAGTTGTCGCCGGTGAAGTCCAGGTGCACGGACTCGCAGTTGTCGGGGATGGCGGGATGATGGAACTCAATCCTGAGATCCATGGTGAGGCCGCTCTTTGCGGGAGAGAACTCGGCCCACTTGCCGCCCTCGCCCTCGACGCGCACGGTCTTCTTTACGCGGTAGAAGACCTTGGGCTCACTGAGATCGACCACGCCGGCGGAGTTCAGCAGGTAGACGAACGGATAGGCGCTGCCGTCCATGATGGGAATCTCAGGGGCGTTGACGTCAATGTAGAGGTTGTCGATTCCGAGCGCTGACAGGGCGGCCTGGAGGTGCTCGACGGTCGAGATCCTGACGCCGTTCTCGTTTACGAGCGCGGTGCAGAGCTGGGTGTCGCGGACCACGTCTGCAGAAATCTTAATGGAGACAGGCTCCGGGAGGTCAACCCTGGTGTAGACAAGGCCGGTATTGGCCGGTGCAGGACGGAAGGTTACAGATACCCTCTTTCCTGAGTGAAGTCCGATACCGACTGCGCTGATTTCGTGCTTTAATGTCCGCTGCATTGTCATAGTGAGCACCTCTGTACTTTTTCCCATTGTTAGAATTGTATCACAAAATTCTCAAGAAAAAGTTCTGTGAAAGGGGACAGACCTTAATTTTTACAATTTAAAAAAGCGAAATTTGATATAGAAGAATAATTCCGGAATCCGGAGGAACACAGGGCGTACGCACGAACCACATGCAGTCCAAGACGTTGAAAACCTTTATGCAGGCATTTTTCTCAAAAATCGTTTAAGGTATAGGGTTGCCCAAAATT
>ONIT01000046.1 GCA_900317945.1 uncultured Pseudomonadota bacterium | reverse complement strand
TGCTGAAACTGCGGGATGATCCCGAACTTGCGATCACAGGAATCATCAAGTACTGCAAAATTGCAGTCTCGGATGCCGAGGTTCGTGCGTAGGCCCTGAGCAAAATGTGATACAGCTCACTTTTTGAACATTTTCCTGCTGCGGCCTTCTTCAGGCAAATGGCGTATAAATACTGATTTGAATCAAAATATACGTGATGAATCTATCTTTTCCGGGTTCCGGGACGCTGTAATAATGACCTTATGTGTTAATATCGGGCTGTAGCATGCCGGACGAGTCCGTCACAGCGCCGCCGTACCTCAGCAGCCGCGGACATGACGGAACAGGAGGCAGAGTCCCCCCTGCAGCAAGTAACCGCCCGCCTGCCGGCCACAGCCGGCGGGCTGTTGCCGGTTTTCCCGGAAAGTACCGGATCCGGCCGGCGCCTCTGCGCCATCAGGCATGCGGTAACCTAAAATAAGAAAAGGACAGTGTCCGGGCCTGCCGGCCGTACGGGCAGGCTAAGGCACTGATGGAAGCATGAACAAAAGAAATGCCCTTATATTAATCTGCTCTGCCGCCATGGCTGCCGCCGTTACGGGATGCGGCGATGACGATAGCTCTGCCTCCAATGCGAATATAGCTTCCGCCGATGCGGTAAACCTGGCAGAAAGGCCGGCAAGCGAGCCTGAGCGCGTGCGCCCGGAGATCTTCCCTGCAACCTTCAAGAAAATCAGCGCCGGGTTCAACCATACCTGTGCGCTCGGCACAGACAGCCTGACCTACTGCTGGGGAGCGGACATGCAGGGCTCGCTCGGCGACACCGGCAATGACCGCCGCTGCGACAAGGAGGACGGAGAGAAAGGCAAGAAGTGTCGCTTCCGCAACCCGTCATTTGCCGGAACCGATGACATGGTATTCACCTCCTACTCCTATATTCCGGTAAAGGTCCAGCCCGGCGAGGGCCCCGGCACGGTCTCCCTCGATAACGCCACTGACATAAGCGCCGGCTACGCGTTCACCTGCGCTGTGAGCGGCGGCAAGGTCTACTGCTGGGGAACCGGCAGCAGCGGCCAGCTCGGAAACGGCGACACCTCCTCATCTGACAGGCCGGTTACCGTCTGCGCTCCCGGCTCCAAGGGCGACTGCATTCACCACCCTCTGACCGATGTCGTCCAGATCTCCGCGGGAAACTCCCACGTCTGCGCCATTGTCGGCGCGGAGAGGAAGCTCGTCTGCTGGGGCTCCGGAGACAACGGAAGGCTCGGCAACAGCGACGAGGTCTCCTCGCCTACCCCTGTCTACGTCTGCTCTCCTGAGACCGATGAGGTCAACCTCACCAGATCGCAGAAGAAGGACTGCGAGCAGAGCCCGCTCAAGGACGTATCCTACGTAGCGGCCGGAAACTTCTACACCTGCGCTGTCGCAGGCCCGAACAAGCAGGCTTACTGCTGGGGTGACGGCTCCGCCATGCAGCTCGGCAACAACGAGACCGAGAACACCGACATCCCGTTCACTGTCTGCAAGCCCGGCGCCTTCTCCAAGAAGTGCTCCGACACTCCGTTCGAGGGCGTGAAGAAGTTCGCAACCGGTCAGTCCCATACCTGCGCCATCACCGAGAAGGACGGCAGCGTCTTCTGCTGGGGACAGAACCACTACGGACAGCTCGGCAACAACGACTTCAAGCCGTCGCAGTATCCTACCCCGGTCTGCCGCCTCGGAGTTGACTCGGATTCCGATGACATCGTCAACTGCAGCGAGCCCGGCAACAGCCTCAAGGGCGCCAACGACATCTCCTCCGGATATGTCCACGCCTGCGTATCGCTCGGCTCAGAGAAGAGCGTAGCCTGCTGGGGCGAGAGCTTCTACGGACGCCTTGGCGACAACGGCACGCACAACGAGATTGTCCCGGTACGCACCAAGACCGGCGATCAGCAGAGCGAGTCGAAGAATCTTGACGCTGTCAGCCAGATTTCCCTGGGCTCCAACTTCAGCTGCGCGCTCCACGATGACTTCAAGGCATCCTGCTGGGGCAACGACTACTCCGGACAGCTCGGAAACAAGGAGAGAATCAACCTCCTTATCCCGGGATATGTCTCAGCCCACTAAGAGTCTTAAAGAGCATCATAAGAGAAAGGCCGCGGATGCGGCCTTTTTTCGTCTGTACCACCTGGCTTATGGTGCGATCAGGAAATGTCGTCGAAAAAAAATTTACTTTTTGTGATGAATATCAATTTACACACAGATGCTAAGCAATATATTTGTTAACGTTTATGGCAGATAGTCCGTGAACAAGGTTTTTATGTATTTTTTCTAATGGTTAATACTTATGAGAAAGAATTCCCCCCCCACTACACACAGTATCGTTAATCTGATTGCAGTGGCAATTGCCGCCAGCGGCATAGCCGCGCTTCCTGCCTGCGACAATGACTCAGACAGCTCCAACCACCAAAAAGTTCAGAAGACTGAAAAAGCAGAGGACCCTAAGCTCGCCGCTGCCAGCGCACAGTGGAAGGGTAATGTTGAATACGTAGCAAGTATTCTCGCAGCAGGAGTCAATCTTTGTTTCAGCAGCATCGGAGGATTTACAGGCAAAGACTTGCATGGCAATCCAACTTCCTGCTCAGACGACCAGGACGGCGGTGGCGATTTGTGGGATCTTAAGCAAGCAGTAGCGACGATGCCGACAGACCACATAGAAAAGATTTCCATAAAGAATGGTGTAATCACACTTACCTCATATGGAATAAATATCAATGGAAGTGATTCATTCAGTCTGATTCTCGCCCCAGCAAGTTCTGACAAAAAAAAGAACATAACCTGGAAAATAGATCCTGCATCCACCTGTTTGGCCGCTGGTCTGTGCAATGCTGGACTTTACAAAGTGTGTTATAGGGGCCGTTTGACAGCCGTTCCTCCTGGATGCTGAATCAGCCAGACACAGAACAGGAGCAGTTCAAGGATGTTATGAAGCCTCAGAACCCCTCCCAAAATTCAAGCTGAGCTTTGCAGCTCTGACATCTGCGGACTGGCCAGCAAGTACGCAGCTCTCAGTGATGAGAAACCTGCCAGAAGGGAATGGTGAGTGACGAGCCTGATTCTGATTCGGCCGCATTGAATTATCATCAGCAGCCGCATTCTCTTACGGATCCCTCTTCGGCATAATGAAGAGGGCTCCTTTTTCAGCGCTCAGGAGAGCCTGCCCTCCTTGATAAGCCCTCCTTTCTCAGGCGTGAGCCTCATGGCGCGGTCAAGGAGCATTCCGGCCTCCTTCTCCGCCTCATCGCCCTGCACCCTCACCGGCCGGTAGTCACACGCCCTGTAGTCAACAGAGACGTTGATCCTCGTGATGCCGTCACCGTGGAAAGGCTCCTTGTCATGGATATGCCCGTGATAGAGAACTTTTGCCCCGCTCGCCCTGAACTTCTCGCGGAGGGCAAGCGCGATTTTTCCCTCTGGAAACCTCGGATCGGCAGGCTCCAGGGGATAGTGGCAGAAGAACATCCCGCCGAGGATGAGCCAGTCAAGCACCAGGGAGAAGCCTAGCTTCTTATAAAACCCCGGCTCCAGCCCGTCATGGTTTCCTCGGATCATGATCTTCCGCCCCGGGAGATCACGGATAAGCGCAGGCATCTCATCGCGGATCCTCATGGCTCCTCCCATGGCGAGATCGCCTAGGAAGATGACGATGTCGCTGTCACCTACTGTCTCACGGTAGCGCTCAAGGAGGAATGCCTTGCATTTCTCCGCGCCCTCCTCGTCAGGCGTGAACGGCCTGCCGCAGTACTTTATGATGTTGACGTGATTGAAGTGAGTGTCGCTTGTGGCATAGAGCATCGCCGTCCTCCCCTGCCCGGCCCAGTGCCGGCGCAGTCCCGATGAATATCCTGATTATACAGTCAGCCCCCGGTAACGATGCCCCGCCGCGGATCAGGAGATACTCCCATTTGCTACAATAACGCCATCAGCATGCCGGACTCACTATCATGGACAAAGAAACCCAGCAGAACACTGCACCAGATGCGGAAAAGAAAATCGACGACGAGATCCTGAGGCTCCTCAGCGAGCGCGAGAAAATCGTCATGAATGCCGGCGCGTCAGGCTCGTCCGGCAGCACAGAGGAGGAGAGGCGGCGCGCGGCCGAGAAGTACGGCCTCAGCCAGCACATGGTGAGCGTCCTCTTCAGGCTCATCGCGGAGAACGACGCCTCGCTCAGGCAGTACTCGCTCTTCCGCCGCGCCTCCGAGGGAAAATCCGAGATACCGGCGTCATTCCTCGGGCCGATGGGCACCTACTCCTCAGAGGCCCTCGTCATGATGGAGGAGAAATGCGCCGTGAAGTTCAGCCCGGTGTCCTGCTCATCGTTCCGGGAGATTGTGGACAACGTCGAGAGCGGCATCACCGCAGCCGGCTTCCTCCCGATGGAGAACTCCAACTCCGGGAGCATCAATGACGTGCTCGATCTCCTCCGCACCGGAAAGGTGATGATCACAGGCGAGGTGCATGTGCCCATCAACCACTCGCTTCTGGTGACAGAAGGCGCTGACGAGAGCACCATAACCGACATCTACTCCCACTACCAGCCCTTCGAGCAGTGCTCGCGCTATCTTGCGGCAAGGCTCCCCAAGGCAAGGCACCATTTCTGCTCGTCAACAGCCGCTGCCATGGAGGAGGTCGCGAAGCTCGGATCTCCCCATGCCGCGGCCCTCGGCGGCGAGAGGGGAGGCAGGTTCTACGGCCTCCATGCGGCGGCGAGGAGCCTCGCGAACAACCCGAACAACTTCACCAGGTTCCTCATGATCGGCCCCTCGGAAGTCAGGGTTCCCGCAGGAGTGCAGGCGAAGACCACCATGATCTTCACTATCGACAATGTCCCGGGAGCGCTGGTGAAAGTCCTGCTTGCGCTCTCCGAGCGCAGGATCAACATGATCAAGCTGCAGTCGCGCCCGATCCCGGAGCGCCCCTTCGAGGAGTTCTTCTACGTTGACATGATGGCAGACATCAACTCCGCCGCCATGCAGGAGGCGCTCGGCGAGATCAGGAAGCTCACGCTCGATTACAAGGTGCTGGGATCATACCCGGCAGATGTGGAGTAACAGAAATGTATCTTGGCAACATAAAGCAGCTCGATGAGAGCAGGACTCTCAGGAGCTGCATCAGAAGCATCATAAAGAGATCCCTTGAGTACCGTGTCCGCCCCCTCGGGCGCTACGAGTTCGACGGCAGGGACTGCGCGGTAACCTTCTCCGAGGATCCGCTGCAGAAGGAGACGGAAAGATCAGCTGAGGTCCATGAGAAGTTCCTCGACATCCAGATTGTCCTTGAGGGCTCCGAAAGGTACGGCTTCGCTCCCTTCCCTGACCGGAAGCTCATCACCGACAACCGCCTCAGCACCGAGGACATCGCCTTCTTCGACCGGAAAATGGAGATGGGCTACGCTGACCTCCATGAGGGCGACTTCATCATCTTCCGCCAGGGCGAGGCGCACAAGCCGCTCTGCATCGCAAAGGACGGAGGGAAGAAGGTGAGGAAGGCCATCATCAAGCTCTCCGACACCTGGCTCAGGAAGCAGAACGATCTTGAGGACTCTGCCATTCAGGAAAACCAGAGGCTGCGACAGGCGGTCGCCGAGGCGCTGGAGAAGGGCTCAGGGAGCAAATAGGTATTAGCCAGGCAGCAGCCGGGGTGAAAAGAGGGCCCTGCGGCAGCGCCGCGGGGCCCTCTTTTGTTTATGCAAGGCAGAGGCTGACGTGGCTGACTATTTCGCCCCGCCTTCCTCTCCGCGCCTGCCGCTGTCGGAGGAGACGGCAAGGAGCCTCCGGCTCTCCTCCATGAACTTCTGCGCGTATTCGCCGAAGTACTCGCGGGTCTCAAGGAAGAGCTCGATGAACTTCTGCTCGTCGCCCTTCTCGATGAGCTTCAGGCACTTCTGCACTGCGTCCGCATATCGCCTGATGACCTCAAGGTTCTGCTTCGAGGACATGATGATCTCGGCATAGAGGGCCGGATCCTGCGCGAACAGGCGGCCCACCATCATGATCTCAAGGCGGTATACAGGAGAGCTCAGGTTCACGAGCCTCGCGACGTCATAGCGCTCGCTCATGAGGTTGACGCCGTAGGCAAAGGTCGTGAAGTGGCGGAGCCCCTGGATTACGCTCATGGCGCGGTCATGCACCGCTGCCTCGACGTTGTAGATGTTGGCGCCCCAGATCTTCATCTGCTCGATGACCCAGGAGTACTTCTCCGGCATCCTGCCGCCGCAGCAGACAATGAGCTGCTTGGCGAAGTTCTGCACGTCAGGTCCGAAGAGTGGATGGAGCCCGACGACAGGCCCGCAGTGGCAGCGGAGCATGGTCTCGAGCGGGCCGGTCTTGACCGAGGTGATGTCGGCAAGCACCGCATTCTCCGGCATCATCTTCGAGACCTGCCCGATGACCTCCGGAGTCGAGTTGATGGGGACGGAGATGATGACGAGCCCCGCGTCATGAAGGAGCTCCTCTGCCCTATCCCAGTTGCGGCGGCTCAGCGCCTCGGCCTCATAATGGGACGCTTTGAAAAGCTTCACGAAGAGCCTCCCAAGCTGGCCGAAGCCGCCGACGACCACAACCCTGCCGGCCTTCGGGTTGACGCACTTGAAGTCCTCGCGGCTCTCGCTGTTGTAGGACTCGCGCATGATCCTGCGGAGGACATCCTCAATCACGTCCGGGGAAATGCCGGCATCCTCGGCCTCGGCCCTCCTCTTCGCGAGCATGGACGCCTCGCGTGCCGGATCGTAGACGGGAACGCCGTCGCGGCTCTTTACCCGGCCGACGCGCGCCACCAGGCTGAGGCGCTCGGCAATGAGCGAGACCAGCCTCTTATCTGCGTCATCAATCTTGTTTCTGAGTTCCTGAAGTTCCTGGGACATCGGTACTGCTCCGTCTGAGCGCGCGGCAGATGGCTGCCGCGCGGCATTCTTAAAATCTACTGGTCGATCTCGTCGAGGTACTCCTCGGCGGCCTCGTCAGCCTTCTTCATCGACTCTTCCGAGGCCTTCTTCAGATCCGGGCGGCTGATGATGGTGCCGTCCTTCTGGACCTTTCCTTCCTTGTACTGGAGGTAGAAGTCCCTCGCGGCAATGTAGGTGTCCATTGTGCCGTCAAGGTTCTTCTCGTAGGGGATGAGCGCGACCCTGGCGTCAAGAAGCTTCAGGCCGCCGTAGGCGAGGTACTGCCACCAGTTGAAGACCGCGGCCGGCACCAGGTTGTCGACAACCGTGCCGCAGGCGCCGCGGTAGGTGGTCATGCCCATGCCGGGGATGACGACATAGGGGCCTGCGGAGACGCCCCACTTGCCGAGGACGGTGTCGAAGTCCATCTCCTTCTTGGGCACTCCGGCATAGGAGGCGACGTCAATGAGCCCCGCGAGGCCTATCGTGGAGTTGGTGACAAAGCGCCCGAGGTTGATGCCGGCGCTTCCGAGCTCGCCTATGCAGATGTTGTCGATGAAGCTCGTAACCTCACCAAGGTTTTTGGTGAAGTTGCTGATGCCGGTTCTGACCGGTCCCGGAACGACGGCCACGTAGCCGTGGACGAAGGGCCTCAGCGCATAATGGTCAAGGTAGTCATAGTCGAGCTTCCAGGTAACACGGTTCACCGGCTCATAAGGGTCAGAGGAGCCGCCAGGGAGCACGCGCTCGGCAGGCGGGTTCTCAAGTGCGCCGTTCGGCCTCTGCATCGGCGCAGGGGCAGGAAACTGCCATACCTGGGCCACGGCGGATGCCGGGAGCATCAGGGTAGAAATGGAAAAGGCCAGCGCAGCGCCGCTGAGAAAACGAATTCTGTTCATGTGACACCGGAATCAGTGTAAAAATACTGCCGTATTTTACCACGCGGGAAAATCATGTCCCTCTAAGGCTGAACCGTTTATATATTTTCTTCCACGCCTGACGACTGCTTAATCAGAGGAAAATCAAAATCATGCTGTTTTCATGAATCAAGCAGCTTCTTCAATTCGTCAATATCGGGCAGAACCTGCCGCAGGCGCTCCGGCAGCTCGTTAGAAGTTCTGTAAACAGCAACTCCCATAGGTTTCTCATAGTCCTGAGCAACGTACTCAACATAGTTTTTGTCTGCATCCCGGCAGAGAATAATTCCGATTGATTGATTCTCATGCGGCTGGCGTACACAATCATCAAGCACACGCAAGTAAGTATTCAGCTGTCCGAAATATGAAGGCTTGAACGGACCGTTTTTAAGCTCGACTGCTACAAGGCATGACAGATACCTGTTAAAAAACAGCAAATCTATGAAATGATCATGACCGAGCACATTGATATGGTACTGATTTCCGATAAAAGAGAAACCATTGCCAAGTGTCATGATAAAGTTCTTGATATTATGAACAATCGCGTTCTCAACCACTCTCTCGTCAACATCTTCAATATCACGGATTCCTAGCTCCTCAGTATTGATAAAATCCAGTTGATATTCATCCTTAAAGGCCAGAATGGCCTTCTTGTACAGATCAGCTTTTTTAATGGTGCTGGAAAAATTGCTGGGCATCTGATGCTGGTGATGAAATTCGTCAGCCTCAATAGCCTTGACAAGAGCCTTCACAGTAAGATGCTCATTGGCGCAGAGGTGAATATAGAACAGCCTTTCATTAAGTTCCTTCACCTTCGACAGAATTGTGTAATGCTGAGTAAAAGGCACTAAAAGGAAATTCTGCAGTTCACTGCTGGAGAAAGTTGTCAGCAATGATTGATGAATCAGCATGTCAGCCTGTGGTATATCCAATTCGTCAGTTGCAGCTGATGAATCGAATTTATCCTGTAATTCGGCAGTTGCAACTGCCGAATTACACCAGGCCTCATAAAAAGATCTCATATATTTGATATTTCTTTCAGAAAAACCGCGCAGTCCGGGCATTTCTTTCTGAAGTCTGGTGCTTATATATTCGATAGCACCTTGTCCCCAAAACCCTGTTCGAGAATTGACTGACACATAACAACCGATACGATAATAAAGTGCCAGTTGCTCAGCATTAACTTTTGTTACTGCATTGTACTGACTTTCCAGGATAAGATCCTTAATGATTTCTACCGATTGATTATATTTTTGCGATGATCCTGTGATATTCATATATATTTACCCATATTTACGCGATGCATTCATGGCTCGGTCAAGACTCAGCCGCGTTACGAACTTCAAACTGCACAATATTTTCATATCAGGCATGAATCGAATAATACCTGTCGCAAAAATATTACGCAAATTTTAATTGGTTTAGCATGTCATAACAGGTCATTTATAAATAAAGAATATGTTTTACCCTAAAAAGTCAGTCTCAAAACAAGCTTAAAGTAATTTTCGAATAAGCCTAAACATTTGAACAAATTCGGCAGTTGCGACTGCCGAATTTCTGAAGTCATAAAAAATCGTCTTAGCGGTTTATGATAGCCTTAACATCAACTGTCATGCTTTGGTCTGTTAAGTTCTCTAAGCGGCCTTAACTCATCCTTTTTCCAAAACATTCTGCTTCCTGCGATTTTCCGCATTACCTAGACATTCTAGCGGCTGTGATACTACGGGAACCAATTCGGCAGTTGCAACTGACGAATTTCCAGTGACATTAAAAATCGTCTCATCTGCATCAGAAACTTTATTCCGCGCTGCCCTGTCTCGGCCTGTTGACCGATCCCTTCGGCCTTCCGGGTCCGCGCCTGGTCTTTTTCCCTGAGCCTGCAGCCTCATCCTGCCCCGGCCGTGCATCCGCGGGCGGAATCAGCCCAAACGCCGCGCAGATTTCCTTTTGGGCGTCCGTAAAGGCCGTGATGCGCCCTGAGCCGGCCGGGTCTTCGATACAGCGGATCGTAGTCATTTCAGCAATTACAGCCTCTGGTGACTCATATCCTTTCTCCCTCAGCCCGGAGCGCCAGACTTTCCGGACAGCGGCATGGAGCATCATGCTGATGAAGCTGATGAGGAGGCGGCCTTCCGCCCTGCAGTCCGCTCTAGTTCCGCTGAGAAGCGCTCCGCCATGGCACCCGAGGCTCTCCAGATACTGCTCCTGGCCATACCTTAATGCATAGAGATCAAGCATGCACTCAGCATCAGCGTCTACTCCGGATGAGACAAGAGAGTAAAAGCCGGCGCGGAGCATGGTCATTTCCATCTCATCCTGCCGGGGCTTAAAGTGAAGAACGCCGCCATCATCCCTTTCAAGGCTGTGCCAGCGGAGGCTCCCGCTGAGACGGTGAAGCTCCTCATCACTCGGCATCCTGCTGCCTGGCGCCTCCGTCATTTCCTTTACCTTCTGCATTTCTGCGTGCATTTTCGTGAGCACACTGAGCCTTTCATGCATGTCAAGGTACAGGCTGATCCTCTCCATCTCTCCGCCTTCATGCCCTGGAGTCCCGCATTCCTCCGCACCACGCCTGAACTGCGCGCACCAGACATCATCGCCCGGGTGGTGTTCCATGTCAGCGGGCAGCCCGGCGCTTCCGTACCTGATTTTCCTGAGAGAGTCTGAAACCGCACTCTCCGACGCACTGCACCTCGCGATAAGCCTCATGCCGGAGCGCGTCATTTCCCTGATTCTCTCCATGTTCTCCGTGCCGCAGACCAGGATCACATCCGGGGCACAGCAGAATTCAACGGCAAGCTGAGCCCTGATTTTCTCCATCATCTGATCGAGGCTCTCGCCGCGGGAAAATAACCTGCAGCAGACCGGCTCCGTGCCGTCATGTGAGTAAAGGACGGCGAGTAACGCTGAGCCCTCGCCTGAGCTCATGTGGAAAATACCGGCCGGCTCAGGTGCCGGAACCTCGTTAATGCATGCGATCAGGGGTGTTTTCTGCCTTTCGGTTCTCAGGCTGAAAAGGTGCCCGAGCTTCTCCCCGGTGACGAGCCTCAACAGGTCCTCAGCGTCAGACCGGGTTACAGGACTGGCAGATGGCGCTCTGGTGAAGCGCTGCCAGGACTCAATGCTGCAGTTTCTGGGCGCGAGCAGCTGATGCATCGAAACGGTCATTATGCCCCTCCGCAGCCTATCTCCCTGTTCAGGGAAAACCAGCCTCAGATCATGAAGAAGACCGTTCTTCCGCGCAATCTCCCAGAGGAGCCAGGTAGCCCCGCAGAGCCTGTTCCCTGTCTGCTCTGAAGATGGCACTGTCCCGGAAATTGCGGCAAAGGCGTCTTCCGGACGCCAGCCATCTGATGTCCATCCGTCGCCGCTTCGTTCCTGAGAGAGAGCGCCCGCGGCCTCCGACATGTCCCACTCCTTCGGGAATATCAGCTTCGAGCGCTCCTCAGGACTTGAGCTCAGGAAGCGCTCATTCGGGATGAAGCGGAGATCTTCCGTTACGGAGCCCCAAAAGACGTAGCGCCGCCTCATCTTCCCGTTGCTTTCGGGATCAGGCTCATACGGCTGCGTTGCCGCATAGCGGTAGGATCTGTGGACATGCAGCTTTACTCTGAAATCAGTATCAGGATCCTTAGGGCGACCGGCCATGGCACTTCCTGCTTTTATAGAGAGTCAGACATCAGGGGCAGCAAGTTTTCTGCTCCGGCAGAGAGAATACCATGGCTCACCGCATGAGTCTCTTAGGAGCTTATCAGCCTCTGCCACGATCCCGGAATTACCGCGCTGCCCCGGATGCGCACTATGAGTCAGCTGCACTCCGATACCGGCCCATTTTTCAGCATTTAGAGCCATGCGCACAGATCTCGCATCATCCTGCCGCTAAAATCAGCAGAGCCGCCGCGAACTGTCTGCAGCCATGCCCGGGAGGACATGAAAGCACGGTTTTAGGCTAAAATTTAGGGATCTATACTGGAGCGGCACGATGCAGGAAATTCAGAATTTCGGAACGGACAATCTCAGGGGCGTCACGGCACAGCCTGCCGCAGAGACGCCGCAGATGCAGGATATCGTTGAGAGAAGCGATCCAAGAAGGGTTTCCTCAGGCACCAGGCTGCTCTCAGCCCTCGCAGGAGCTCAGGGACGCGTCCCTGACGCCCTCACCCTCAGGCAGCAGAAGCTTATGAGGGCCCTCGGGGAGTTCATCCAGGCAGGCGGCAATACCGAATCCCTCGAGGAGCCCTCGGAGAACGGAAGGCAGCTCCGCTCCCTTCTCACCAGGCTCGTCGGCAAATACCCGGAGCTCGGCAGCTCAATGAGCGCATCGCTGCAGAGGGCCGGGCTCAGCCGCACGCCTCCGGAGAACATCCAGCTGGAGATCGCGGGAAAGCTTGCCGCCCTCCCCCGTGACCTAGGTGAGAACTCCTTCATCGGACAGAACGTCCTTGCCTTCATGGACGAGGCTGCCGCGCTGCAGCTGAAGCCTGAGGAGGTGAGCTCCGGCATACTCTCCATCATGGAGAAATGCGGCATAGCGCCCGAGGGCATATCGGATCCAAGGGCAAAGGCCGAGCTCTCGAAGCTCCTAGGCGAGGCGGCGAAGTTCATCTACGAAAACGCCGACGCCGAGACCTCGGCATCCCTGGAGCGCCCCGTCAGGGAAAGCGCTCCCCGCGGATACCAGCCCTACGGCGGATCAGCCGCGTCGCAGGCCGACAGTGAGTCAAGGCTCCGCGCCGCCCTCGACGCGATTAACAGCGGGAGCGGCAGCAAAACCGCGTCCCGGGATGCTCAGGGAAGCGCTGATGCCCCGCAGCGCCCGGTCTACTCACTGAGCGACATCATGAGGAAGGGAGTCTCCGCGGCCCGCATCGAGCTTCCGCCCGAGACCGAGAACATTCTCTCCAAGGTTGAGGTGATCCTGAAGAAGGCCGCGAGGATCGCACTGGAGTCAAAGCTCATCCCGCCTCCGCAGGGAGAGGCGGTGAAGCCTGAGGATCCCGCGGAGAGCGAGGACCTGGAGCTCGAGAACCTCCGCTACATCAATAAGCTTATCCTTGAGAACAAGGGCGGCTCGGCAGAGTCCCTCCGAAAGGCCGTCAGCAGGGTCATGGAAAAGGCAGCGCCCGAGAATGCCGATGAAAGCGCAGATACCCTGGTGAAGCTCGCCGACCGCGCAATCCGCGCTGAAATCATGAGAAACGGCGGTCGCCTCCCTGCCGCAGAGCAGGCAAACACCGCAAAGGATCTGCCTGCAGAGGAACCGGCAGCAGAAAACAGGCCGAAAGCATCCGATGCAAAGGATGCAGAAACCGAGGCTGCCCGCAGCAGGACTCTGAGAGAGGCTGAGGCGAGGCCCAAGAGAGCAGAGGACGAATCCGCAAGGCAGAAAGCTCCCGCGGCAGAGGAAAACGCGCCTTCGAAAGAGGCTGACGCCCGCGCAGCGAAAAGCCAGGCCGGTGATGAAAATGCCGCACTGCAGCAGTCTCCCAGAAACAGCACTTCTGAAAGGAAACCCGAGGAAGCCGCACAGAAGACTGCAGCTGCCAGGACTGCAGTCCCTTCAGATAGCGATGATGCAGATAAGGCACCTCTCAGCCAGCAGCACCGGGAAATCCCGGCTGATGACGCTGAGCGCGCCGCCGAGAAGGCCCTGAGGGAATCGCTGCAGCGCAGCATGGCAGGAAGGAGCCCGGACAGGGAGCCCGCGCCGGCACCTGAAAGCTCAAGGGCAGAAAAGCCCGCTCAGGCGCCCGAAGGCCACGGCACTGAGAAGACTGCCGCAAAGGCAGCAGAGACTTCCGGTGAAGCCGCGAAGCACGCAGCAAAGCCTGTCACCGCAGGAAGCGATGCCCCCGAGTCAAAGGCGCCCACAGCGGAGGAGGCTCCACGCAGCGAGGCGCAGAGGCAGTCAGCCGCGCCTAAGGAGAGAGAAAGTGCCGCTCCTGCTGAGAAAAATGCGCCGGCAGCCGGAGCAGATGGCGAAGACACTGCCCAAAGGGCAAAGGACGAGGCGCCGAAGACGCTCTTCGAGAAATACCAGGGCAGGTTCACCGGAGGAAGGGGATCACCCGCTCCGCGCGGAGACACTGCTTCGGAAAGCGCAGATGAATTCCAGGGTACGCAGCCCCGCCCTGCAGGAGACCAGTACTCCGCAAGAAGATCCGCGCTCTCGGCAAGATACGGAGTTGCACCGAGGCCCTACGCGGCGCCTGATGCTGAGAATGCCGGGGAGAGCACCGCGTCATCCGCTTACGGAAGAGCGCCTGCCGCAGAGAGTTCCACTGCAGGAGCTGCAGAAGGCTTCAGAGATTTCCTGGCAAAATTCCAGGCACACTCTGATGCCAAAGCAGCAGGCAGCACTGCAGGAAATGCCGCAGCTCTCCCAGACTCCGAGACCGCTGAGGCAAAGGCGCCGCAGAGCTCAGTAAAGGGAGAGTCAGCAGCGCAGGCGCCTGCCGGAAAGGCTCCTGACACTCCCGCTCCCGAAAGCCAGAGGACAGCAGACACCTCGTCAGCTGAGGAAGCTGCCACTCTGCGCGGCAAAGCCGCTCCTGCCTCAGGAAAGGAAATTCCTGCCGAGGCCATAGAGAAGGCACCGGTCAAGGACTCAGGCAGGGCTGCGGCTGCTGAGAGCCGTGCCCAGGCACAGGCAGAGCCGAAGGCCGGGGCAGACAGGGCGACAGCCGCTTCCGGGGACAGAGGAACGGCAGGCGCTGAGGCCAGGGACACTGGAAGCACCGTGCCCTCTGACGACGGGCAGGCAGAGAGCGCCAAGAAGGAAAAGATGTCGCTTTTCCAGAAGATCACCGCGTTCTTCACCGGAAAGCGCAGTTCTGCCGAGAAGGCGCCAGCAGGCGCTGAGGCCGCGCGCGCCGAGAAGGCCAGGGCTGAGGCTGCCGCGGCTGAGCAGAAGGTTCCTCTCTCCGTGCAGAAGTTCATACAGAACGCTGAGATCAACGGGCAGAAGCCTGCCGATGCCATGCTCGCGCAGTCCGGAAACCCCTTCATCGACTCCGCGAGGCACATATTCAACGCTGACGAGATCGGAGCCCTGCTGCAGGACACCGGCTCAGCGGCTGGCAGCCTCCCCAAGGCTGTGAAAACCGCCGCGCAGGTTCTGAACCGCGAGCTCACCGCCCCGCTCGACTCGATGCCGGCAGTCATGCAGTGGCTCAGCTTCACGCAGAACCCGCTCTCATCGTCTGCACCGCAGGGCACCGCGTTCCAGCAGTGGGCAATACTCCTTCTTACCATAAGGATGCGCCAGCTCGGAACCGAGCCGAAAATCGGCAGGCACTGCATCAGGTTCCGCGACATGGTGCAGGATCTCGGCATAGGTGACAATGACGCCTGGCCCTCGAAGATGCTTGACTCGGTTCTCTCGCAGGCTGACAGGTTCCAGCAGGCAGGCTCGGTCAATCAGGAAAACGGCGGACTGCCGCTCTACTTCCCGCTCCCGACGCCCGAGAAGAACCAGAGGGAGAACGCAGTCTCCTGCGGATATACCCATGACGAGAACGGGAAGCCGGGATTCGATCTGAACTTCTACTTCGAGATAAAGGATCTGGGCCCAGTGCAGATCAAGGCCCATGTCTCAATGCCCGAGGTCTCGGTAACTGCAGTTACCGACAACCGGAACTCCTACACGAAGGTCAGCCAGACGCTGGGTCTCCTCAAGACGAGGCTTGACGATCTCGGGCTTAGGACAGGCGACTTCCAGACGGTGAGCGGAACCATAAGGCACCCGAAGGACACGCTGCAGGAAACCGCGCAGAGCCTCAGCGCAGCAGATGACGGCTCACTCTCCATTGAAGTCTGAGGAGGACGCATGAACAGGGAAATGGAAAACCTCAAGGCAGTGGCACTCAGCTACAGCGGCACCGGATCGCCCACTGTATCCTCAAAGGGACAGGGAGAGTACGCCTCGCAGATTGTCAGCATGGCCAAGGAGTGCGGCCTCTACGTGCACGAGGATCCCGTGCTCCTCAGCCAGCTCGAGAGCCTTAAGGAGGGGCAGAGCATCCCGAAGGAGCTCTTCGTCATCATCGCCGAGATCCTCTCCTACTCCTACCTCCTGCAGGGCAAGTTCCCGGAGCACTGGAAGAGGAAGGACGGGACCGACGCCATAAACATGAAGGCCTAATCTGAAAAGCCCGTGACACTGCATAGCGTGCCCAGGCTTTCGACCTGCTTGGCATAAGATGCGCTGTCCTATGTGCCAGTCTGCGATATTCAAAACAAGTAGAACGCAGGTAAAGATTAATTATTCGTTATTGATCTGCCAGTATCCCCAGCGTGTGCCGCCTTCCCTCGAGACAACTCCTTCGTTCTGCAATTTTCTGATCTCTCGCTCAACAGCCCTTTTTGAGACTTTCAATGATTCTGAAATTTGCTGTAAGGTAATATATTTGTTGATTTTTAACGAATTTAGAATCCTGACTGCTAGTCCGCCATTTTTGACTTTTAGTCCGCCATCTAGTCCGCCATTCTTGACTTTTAGTCCGCCATCTAGTCCGCCATTCTTGACTTTTAGTCCGCCATCTAGTCCGCCATTTTTGACTTTTAGTCCGCCATTGTTATTGGTTAAATCCTGATCAAACAAGGCGCTTTCCAAAGCCTTAAAATGGACTCGGAGACTGGTACCAATCATTTCGTATACGGGCCTTTCGGCTCCAACCGCATCACAGGATTCACAAATTTTCTGTATTCCCCTTCCCCACTGCTCAATATATCCTGCGCGGTAGAATACATTGGCAATATCAGGGTTGTAGGGAACAGAATCATGCGGCTCCATGAATGTATTTACGGTCCACCCTTCTGGTAGCACACACCGGTTGCTGATGATTATGGCTTCATTCTCAATTCTGATCTGAATAGGTGTGCCGAACATATAACAGTTATGGGCAATAGCGTTGTACACTGTTTCCCTTATTGCATTTCTGGCATACGGATAAAGTTCTACCCGCCTGTCATGGCTGTATGTAATTTTTGCTTTCAGATACTTAAGGTATATAAGATCGATGACCTTGTCAGCTGTATCAATCAGAGAGCCTTCCAGCACGTCCTGGTATTGAAGGTCAGCCCCTTCTCCGAATTTGCCTATCTGCACGCGGCAGCCATTTTGAATAACCGATGGATCGTGATAAAACAGGAGAATGGCTGAACGTTTCAGCTTGCCGTCTCTCGTCAGGTGCAGCTTGTCCAAGAGCTCTTTGTTTGTAAGATTCAGATCTTCCTGGCTCATTCTGTCTCTGCGCAGAGCTTCCCTGCGGAATATCCTAAAACTATCGTTGTCCAAATCATCAGCGGAAATGCCATCGACAGTTACATCTTCCCATCTGAACCCGGTTTTTCTCATGATGAACTGAGACAGTGCTATTCCGGTTAACTGCTGTTTTGTTGCTCCGCTTCGGTAATGGTATTCGCCGTGGTAGCTGATAGGGAAAGAACTCGGTGATACCCTGATTTCGATATAATCCCGACCGTCTTTCACCAGTTTATTGACATCAGCAACAATCCCAAGGCTGTTCTGGATTTTGTTCGGTATGTCCTCGAGCAGTCTCTTGCTGTTCTCCACTCCAACGACCTGCCCCTTATCGTCAACCCCTATATAGATCGTGCCACCATGAGCATTGGCAAAACCGCATACCCACTTGAGATACTCATCTCGCCATGACTCTTTGTACTCTACGTTTTGGCTTTCTGTCATTTGCAAGCCCTGTTCATTGATTGATTTACTGCATAATATAACAATGTACCATGCAGTGTAAGGTTGAATACTCCATCATCTGACAAATCATTTCCTGTCAATTTAAATAATCAGCAGCCGCTCAAAATTATCCGCTCTGGCTGCTGGTAATATTGCATTGCTTATATAAAGGTTTCTGACTGGCTGTTTTTAAGGAGTGGGAAATGTTCTGCAGGAATTGCGGTTACCTGGTGCCTGACGGCTGCGAGTACTGCCCGAAATGCGGCTGCCGCGCCTCAGACCTCTTCGATGACCTGAATGCATCTCCGGACAGGCCTGCCGCGGAAAAGTTCAGTTACTTCTCACTACTGTCACCCAGAGGCTGGTTCAGCTTCAGGGGAAGGCTTTCAAGGAAGAGCTACTGGATAAGGCTCATCATGCTGACACTGCTTTTCATGGCGCCGGCCTACACAATTTATCTCTGCACAGACGACCAGGGCAATATCAGGTCTGTCAGCGCATCTGTTCTCGCCCTTGCCATGATTGCGGCTCTGGTCACTGCGCACCTTTCACTCTGGACAAGGCGCCTCCATGATCTGAATTTGCCGGGCTGGCTGACTGCCATCCTGTTTCTGCTCTCATTCATTCCGATGGCTTTCCAGATCATCTGCCTAATACTGGGGTGCCTGCCAGGCAGGAGCGGCAGGAATGCCTACGGCCAAGATCCATCAGCCGGCTCCTAATCATCCGGTGTGCTGACTGCAGACTCACAGCCATAACAACCTGCACGGGCCGCGAACACAAGGATCGCAGTATTCACTGATGCAGAAATGATGGCAGAGGCCAGCTCATGCCGGATGCTTATTCTTGATCAATGAACTGCAGGCTTTTGCGGAGTATCCTGCCTGAACCTGAAGCCCAAAAAGCCGAAAGGCCGGCAAAGCAGTCGCTTTATCCGGCCGTTGCTTTTCTGGAGGAAGGTATTCACTCAGCACTGCTGAGCACCAGGCATCAGACAGGTCAGTCAGCCTTTTTGGAAAGCTTCTGGTTTACGACGCTAATCAGCTCTGGCACGTTCTGCTACGATACGCTCATACTCTTCTATCTCAGGAAGTGAAGACTTGATGTTGTTCTTACGCTGCTTTATGGTTTTTATTCTGTCATATACTCCCCACACAGTAAAGAACGGACCTCTGATAATAGCAACAATTGGCAAAACGCATCCGTACCAGCATCCGTACCCTGCAGTTTTGCCTGCAAGGTCGCCTAAATCGCGGCCTATAGCTTCGGCGGCATAACCGACTGGATCAACTGCCCTCTTTACTGCGTTATAACCTAAAACTCGTTTTATAGTCACACGATATAGCACTTCTGCATACTGCTGCTGTTGCTACTTTAATCGGCAGGAGCGGTGTACTCTTTCAGCAGTT
>ONIT01000098.1 GCA_900317945.1 uncultured Pseudomonadota bacterium | reverse complement strand
AGTGACCGCCGGAAATGTAGGATTGACAGGTAGTAAATAATTTAATTATACTAGAAAATTACGTGTTTGCCGAATATGAACATTTTTTGTGAACTGGATTGCTACATGATTTCACTCTAATCCGTGACAAGAATCACACGGTAATTCAGCTTTATGGTGTTATTATGACGTCTTATCTGATTAGGAGAGACTCCGCTCTGTAAGGTCTGAGGTTATGGAAAAACAGTTCAATGATCCTGCATTCTATTTTCAGTGGCATTTCATTGAATCATGCAACATGAGGTGCAAGCACTGCTATCAGAGCGGTTACAAATATAAGGCAGACCTGGGACTGATCGATGAGACCATTTCTCAGATTGACCGATTCCTTAACGTGTGGAATATGTCAGGGCGTGTCTCCCTGACCGGCGGTGAGCCTCTGCTTGACCTGGGTGTTCTGTGGCACATCGCGGAAAAGCTGTCGTCGATGCCCAGGATTAAGCATATCGGCATACTGACGAACGGCACGCTGATAACTGACGAGGTCATAAGCCGGATCAAATCATTCCCGAAGATAAAGGAAGTTCAGGTATCTTTGGATGGAGCGACAGCCCGCACGCATGACTTTATCAGGGGAAAGGGCAATTTTGAGCTGGCCGTCAATGGCCTGAAAAAACTGGTGTCAGCAGGCATCAACTCATCGATAATGTTTACTGTCTCGAAGCTCAACAAAGACGAGAGCGTCGCGATAATAGATCTGGCAGAGGAAATCGGTGCAGATTCGATGACGGTGGAGAGGTACACTCCCGTGCGCGGCGCCGATGATCCGATGGCACTGGATGCTGGTGAGACCAGAAGCATTTTTGAGAGTGTCTTCAGGAAGAAAAGCCTTTTAATCCAGTCAGGCGCGAAGCTTAGAATCCGCACTTCCCGGCCTTTGTGGAACCTGGTGTCAGACGAGTGTGGGGGCATATGCCCTGTCGGGTATTCCTGCCTGACCATCATGCATGACGGCACGCTTTATCCCTGCAGAAGGCTGCCGATAGCGCTTGGAAATATCAGGGCTGACGGGATTTTCAAAGTATGGTATACATCCCCTGTTTTAAGGAACCTCAGAAACAGGGCAAAGATCAAAAAATGCGCGGAATGCGGGAGGAATAAGTCGTGTGACGGCTGCAGGGCTGCCGCCTATGCTGTTTATCATGACTATATGGAGTGCGATCCTCTCTGCTGGAAGGAGAACTGACTGAATGGCTGATAAGAACGCCAGGCTGAAACTGGGACCGAATTTTATCCTGCACCAGGAAGACAATGGTGACGCAGACAAGAAATATTATGCCCTTAATACTGAGAGCGGCGATATTTACAGCATAAATGATACCGTATATGCGTTCCTGTCTTTATGTGATGGCAGCAGAAATTTCAGTGAAATACTGGTTGATCTGCAGGCAAAGTATAAAGTAGACTTAAAGGAGATGGAGCAGGATTTTGCGCCGTTGCTGGAGCAGTGGCTGAATATCAAGATCATTCAGGCGCTGTAATCATCAACATTACTACGAGGTGAATATGAAGTATTCCAAGCCTGTCTTTGTAAAGGTATCGAACGGTGATGTCCCTGAGTTTATTCTGGGCGCATTCGGCTTTTCAGGCAGCAAGTGGTGCTTCGGCTGCACGAACTGCAACTGCAACTGATCTGACCGCCTGTCCGGCCTGTTTGGTGTTAAGAGGGATGTTGTTATGACATCCCTTTTGTTTGTATTAAAGTGAGGGAGGCGCCTGATGCTGTTTTTTGATGCACACGTGCATGTCGGGAATTTTTCGGTAAAGCAGACGGAAGAGAATTCCAAGCTGTTTGCCTATGCCAAGTACCAGAAGAACAGCGCAGACAAATACCATCGACTGGCGGTCAGGAAAAATATATCAAAGGCTGTCTGCTTCCCGTTCCCGTTCTGCGAGATCTCCTTTTCAAAGCAGAACCAGTATGTCCTGGACGCTGCGGCAAAATACCCGTATTTATTCCTACCGTTCGTCCTGCCGGACAAAACTGACATGCTGGAGAAGAACGCAGGCTCGTTTTATGGCATCAAGGATCACTTCTACTTTGACTTCCACGAGAAGATCGACAGGATGGAAGTCCTGGATTTCGCGCAGCAGTACAACAAAGTATATATATTCCACGCCCATTGGAAAAAATGGGATGAACGCATCTCGCTTATAGCCAAGAACTTCCCGAAGCTAAAGGTCATAGTGGCGCATTCGGCAAGAGTAGCCCCTTTTGCCGCATCGGCTCAGGGGAGCAGCTTTGAGGACAGGCTCCTTGAAATCAAGTCACTGATCCCGGAGGCGCTCCTTGAAAACTTTTACTTTGAGACCTCAACAATAAGGGATCCGTCGTCAATCAGGTCCCTGGTAAACACCTTTGGTTCCCAGCATGTCCTCTGGGGCACTGATTATCCCTATTACAGCAATGACGGAGAAGATGTCTATGATGAGGAAATCAGGTGCATACAGGAGTCTCAAATAGACGATGAGTCAAAGGAGCGGATCTTCTCCGGAAATTTCAGGGATCTATTTCAAAAAGGCGAATGCTGGATAAGGCACGGGACAAAGGACGACGCTCCGGCGCTGCTTGAAATGACAAAGACGATCAGCAGGGAGGAGAGGAAATTCCTTGCCTATGACAAAAAGGAGGACCTGATCAGGACGCAGATCAAAAAGGGCAGCCATGTTCTTGTCGCTGAGTCACAGGAGGGGAAGATTATGGGCTTCCTGCGCTTCAGCGACCGTTACAACGATTCTGTGATGATCGAGGAGGTCTATGTCGATCCGCAGTATCGCGGGCAGAAGGTTGCCAGGAAGCTTGTAACGTCACTGGTTCCTGCACATTCAAAGTCCTGCGCGAAGTCGTTTGCCAATAACCAGTCCATATACCATGTTTTCAGCAGCCTGGGCTTTTCTGCCACTCCTTCACCAAAGGGAACGATGATCGCATGGGAAAAATAGACAGCAGCACGCTGAGCCGGCACATTCTTGTTTCCGCAGTCTCACTGACGAATATGCTCAGTGAGATGTACAGGAAGGGACTGGAGCTCAAAAGGATGACAAAAGCAGCGGCGCTGCTCTCCATGATGGGGTATCTGCCGCCCGCTGTCTTTTCTGCTATAAAGAACAGATGCGTTGAAACCCAGTACCCCGACGGAGGCTGGGTTGCTGTCGTGGATGCGATGTGGAACCTCGCGTTCCTGCAGCGCTTCAATCCTTCCGGCTGCGCGGAAAATATCCGGAACGGGTACGCTTACCTGGAGAGCAATACGTCAGGCGAAATCTGGGGGCGTTCCAAAAGGGACTTTGCCAGAATTCCTGTTACGGGAACCATGCTCTATCTTCATCCGAACCTGGCATCAGGCGCCAGGCTGAACGCCCTTGAGAGGCTGTGGCAGAGCGAGAGAAACTCCCTGACCTACAAGGCAGCGTACACGCTGATGGCTTTTTCCAGGAACAGCTATGAGCCGGAGAGCAAAGATGTAATAAAGGAGACGGTATCCTGGCTTTCGTCAAACCAGAGGCCTGACGGCTCCTATGCTCCCTGGAAGGACCATCCGGTCGCGAGCGACACTTACTGCACGGCCATCGCATTGCTGGGGCTCCTCTCATATCCGGAGCTGGTTCAGGAGGATGTGCTTGCATCGGCCGCAGAGTGGCTTATCGATACGCAGCTGAAGTCCGGCGTCTGGCCGTGCCATGAAATAGATGACGGATCGGCCTGGGCGGCGTACGCGCTGTTCCGTTTCAGGCAGCATCAGGCGGCTTCACTATGAATTATCAAAACGTTCTGCTGATTTATCCGGGGCCTGACGAGATTAAGTCCTACAGGTTCGGTTACTCTCTTCTCCTTCTGTACATAGCATCGGATCTCAGGAGCCACGGGCACAATGTCAGCATAGCCGACTATTCGGTACTCAGCTATTCTGCTGAGGATCTCGCGGAAAGGTGCGCGTCAGCTGACGCCTGCATTATCGAGCTCGATGCCTTTCCCCTGAAGCGGGCAGTGAATTTCAGAAATGGCGAGACGGTCGCGCGCGATATCAAAAAGATTAATCCAGAAATCCTGACCATAGCTGCCGGAAAGCAGTGCTCACTGTCAAAAACTGCCTTTGACTCGTTTGACCTCGTGATTTCCGGGGACACTGAAGTCTATTTTTCAGAAATGTTCGAGAAGGATGAGCCTGTACCTGACAGCAAGTTCATTTCCGCGGGCACTCTTGAGAGCCTCGCGTGCCTCCCGATGCCGGCCTGGGATCTTCTGACAATGGAGCAGATCTGCGGCAGGACATCAACCCATAACATGCATCTCAAGCCTTCTGCGCTGTTCGAGACATCACGCGGCTGCCCGGGGAAATGCACATTCTGCCAGAGGCATGGCTGGCGGGACAGGGTGCTGACGCTGCCACTGGATGCCATTGAGGAGAGATTCAGGTACCTCCTCGAGCATGGCATCCGCAATGTCTGGATTGCCGATGACAACTTCGCGAGCAATCTCGATTTCGCGAAAAGCGTACTGCGTGTTTTCAGCAGGCTGAACAATGGCCAGATCAAAATTTCCCTGAGCGCCTGGGTGCATATTGACACGGAGTTCCTGGATCTCGCAAAGGCGGCCGGGGTATCCGTAATAAGCTTCGGGATTGAGACGACAAGCATCAAGAGCCAGTCCTTTTATCGGAAGAGAATAAACCTTGATAAGCTTGCTGATACTCTAGGCTACGCTGACAGGCTGGGCATCTATACGGTCGGTAACTTCATCATCGGCTCGCCGTTTGATACGGAGGAGAGCGTCATGGATGACCTCGACTTTGCCATTAAAAGCCCGCTCGATGTCATCAACGTAAAGAGGCTTGACTATATGAACGGCTCAGCGCTGTTTGAGACGCTGCCTGAAAGCTGCAGGAATGAGATACATGTTTTCGCGAGTCAGGAAAACGGGCTGTGCGCGCTTCCTGACAGCGAGATAAAGCGGCTTTCAAAGAAGTTCGCGCAGGAGTTCAACAGGACCAGAGCTAGGAAGATTCTGAGCAAAATCGAAAAGTTCGGCCCGCCGTATTACAAGGAATAGGAATTGACGCTTTTATTTCACGAGCTGACAGCAGTCAGGCTTAAGGAGCTTCAGCAGAAGGGCGCTGTCATCCTCTTATCGTTCGGCAGCATCGAGCAGCACAGCTCGCATCTGCCGGTGGGGACAGACTATCTCTGCTCGCTTGAGAGAGTGAAAAATATTGCTGAGAGGACAGAGAGCATAGTGCTTGCCCCGCTGCAGCTGGGGTATTCCTTCAACCACAGGGGCATGTTCGGCACAGTATCGCTCGATCCGAAGCTGATGACTGATCTTGTCGCTGGGACTCTTGAGCAGCTCTGCGAGCAGGGCTGGACGAAGTTCCTGCTGTTCTCCGGGCATAACGGGAACTGGGGAGTGCTGGATCTCGCAGTTCAGATTGCGAGGGAAAAATACCCATTGGCCCAGATTATCTCGTCAAAGGGGCTGCCGCCTGTAAGCAACGCTCAGTTCAGCAGCAGGTTTTTCAGGGAATTCGACTATCATGCCGGCAGGGTGGAAACCGCCATCCTGAATTACTACTGTCCGGAGCTTTTGGATAAGGCGAATATCCCGGTGCCCAACGGCAAAATCCCGGAGGAAGTCCTGAATCTGGCGAAGAAAGAGAGCCTGGATCAGACTGATATGATTATCCTGAAAGCCATGCTGCCGCAGCGCACGAATCTTTTGTCTGATACCGGAAGCTGGGGCGTTTCGAGCCCGTCAGACTACACAGACGTTCCTGTCAGACAGGCGATGGAAAATTATGAGAGTTTCTTTGTAAGGCTCATTGAGAAATGGAAGAGCATTGGCAGGCATGATCCTTCCGGGACAGGCAGTTAAGGTAATTTTGCGTTAAGCAGGGAAGGCTCAGTATGTCATCATATTCGGACGGAGTGTTCTATCAGGCCAATACCAGGGTAAACCCTTTCATAGTTTCCAGCGTCCGAGACCTAGCTCCCGGGGTATCGATAGATTTTGGCTGCGGCATGGGAACAAATTCAAGGTTTCTGAAATCCCGCGAATGGGATACCTATGTCGTAGAGCAGGAGGATATCCCGATAAGCCGCCTGCGTCAGTTTCTTTCCCCTGACAGGATATTCCATGAGGACATAAGGCGGCTGGATTTCGGGATTTTGCCCAAAGCTGATTTGGTTTTATGCAATTATGTTCTGCAGCATTTTTCCATAGAAGAAGCTCATGCCTTTATCAATAACCTGAGGAAATGCACCAGTGGCACTGCCGCGGCAGTGATATCAATCTTTGAAAGGCCAGGCACCATAGATTCGGCGCATCTTATAAAGCTGATGGATGACAGCGGTTTCAGGCTGGTAAATGAAAAGCACTGGGAACGGATTGACCGGGACCATGGTCCTGTGCACACTCATGTGGGGTATGAGGGGCTTTGGACGGAGTGCTGTCCGCAGCTCTGACTTTTGAAAAGAAATAAGTACGCCGTATAATAGCTGAGTGATTTTTGTCTATCAGTTGCTCCGGAGGAACGGATGAGGGGATTCAGGCAGGGTGCGGCGCTTTCATTTATATCTCTCGCGTCACTTATGTTTGTCCTCGGGGGATGCGCGGCGCCGGAGACGGTATCGCGCGACATACATGTAAAGCGCGGGGTGACGGCTGAGGACGATCTCATCCATTTCTACGGGGCGCCCTCACAGAGGATCATAAGGGGCGAGAGCGAGTACTTCGTCTACAACGCCCGGACCATGAACATCACCTCGGCGGACGGCTCCTCCTGCAGAGGCACTCCGGTGTTCATCTTCAGCTACGATACGAAAAAACTCTCCGACCTCAAGTGCCGGGAGAGCATTCCGCCGGAGGAGCTCAGCAATAAGGCAGGCGACGCGGTGGTGGTCGGGGTGAGCGATACGGGCGACGCTCCCATGTATGACGGGTCCTCTCCTGAGACCGCAGCGGACGGCGCTTACACCGGAAATGGCGCGGCACTCGCGCCCGCGGCTGGTGTCGGGGGAGTGAACGAGGCGGCAGTCGCGGGGCCTCTCGCGGACGGCTCGGTGCCTGTCGAGGATTTGGGAGAGAGCACCGGGGCGGATGAGGGTGTGTCCGCGGGCGGGAGCTCTGTGGATGCTGATGGCGGATCTCCCAACGGAGGCTCCGGCTCTGCGGGGGGCTCCGGCTCTGCGGGGGGCTCCGGAGATGCCGGGAGCGCGGGCGGCTCTGCAGACAGCCCTGACGAAATCCCCCTCGCGGGCGATGACGGCGGGATGGAGATCATCAACAAATAGGCGATCGCAGGAAAGAGCGCTCCTATGTGACTCCGGCGGAACTGCCCGGACAGCGGCGGGCTGACATGCTGGCTCCCGCTTCTCAGGAACTTTGCTGAGGGATGCGGCTCTCTGATGCCGCAGCGGATGTGAGTGTTCTTTTTCCGCGCGCGTCTCCCGGCGTTCCTTCTCTTCGCGGCAGGCCTTATTCCATGAAGCCCGTGAGGCGGACTTCGGCCCGTCATTAGGCAAATTCTCCGCGCCTCTGCCATTGCCGCGCACTTCGGGGCTCTCCGTCGGGTCTCCGCCTCTGTCTCTCTTCCGCTTCAGGCCATTTCACTGCGCAGGGGAATGCACCTCCCTTGAGCTCTCCGCCTTCTCCTCCTTCCCTGTTTCTTTTCTGCCGCGGGCAGGACGTTCTTTTGGCTCCTGGCTCCGTGAGGTTGGAGACAGTGGAGATGGAGGAGAGTGAGGAGATGCGGGGCTCCTCTGCCAGGGGCGCTTCCTGCCTGCTCTCCATCTCTCCCTTTTTCCTCACTCCAATGGCCTCGCACGAGCTGACGGGGAGCAGCGGCCCATGCCCGTCTCTGTTCGGTTCAGGCCTTTCAGGGACTCTCTGGAGCCGCCTCATGGACAAAGAGCGTGTTCAGGTGAGAGAGTGCCGGGATGCTCACCCGTGGCATCCTCCGGGCGGCTCTTTGTGCCGTATCCTCGCTGATTGCGGCGCCTGTAGGAGCACGGTGTGAGGAGAGGATTGTGTGGCTCCGTGTCCCCGTCAGGGCGTTTTCCTGATTTCTGTGCGGTTGCGCGGCCTCCCGCGGGGGAGTGTTCTGAATTCTCCCACGCGCTCCTTTCATTTATGCCAGCGGGCCCGCAGGCAGAACACCCACGGGAGTGGCAGGGGCATGGCGCCTGCCTGTTTCCGCTTCAAATCTGCCGCCTGATGCTCACTCCTTCGGCGGAAAACGCTCTGTCCGCGCTCTCATAGCGGCTGCGCGTTCCGGCTCCTTCGGGGAAGGCGGATTGGGAGATGGAGAGTCGCTGCTCTCCTCTCCTCTTCTCTTGTCCGCGGGCGTCTTTCTCTGCCCCCGGGCATCATCGGACAGGAGCGTTACAAGGAAGCTGACGGGCAGGCCTTATGGTGAGGCTCCTCACGGGAGATCCCGGCTCCTCTCCTGAGGCGGCGTTTTCTGAAATACCGCTGTGCCCGGGCGGCGGCTCACGGGAGAAGGAGACACGGGAGGCGCCCTGGCTCCTGGTATCGCGCTGGCTCCGGATATCGCGCGGGAGAGAGCTGAGCTGTGAGCCGTCTCCCTCTCTTCTCATCTTCCGCCTCACCTCATTCTCCGCCTCATCCGGAGGATCCGGGAGCAGGCAGGGGCAGAGGAGTGTGTGCCGGCCATGTTGAGGAAGGTGCGCTGCTGCCTGAAGCCTTTTGGGGAGGGTCTTTCTTTTCCGGGGCTCCCGGGGACCATTCCGCTCTGGGCCCGGGAAACGGCGCCATCATGAGGCTCCGCCAGTGACGCTTATGAAAGAGCCCTGCCTTCCTTCTCTCCTGCGGATGGGATTTGGTGCCTGGATGAGACTCGGGAGCTCTGGACACTGCCCGCTCTGCCTGCCCTTGAAAGAGCCGGCAGCGCGTTTTGGGCTTTGGGAGCCGGGCCTTGCTTTCCATCTCAGTTCCCGGCCTATGCTCTCTTCAGAAGGAGCGGAAAGGCGCGGTGCTCATCCCTTAGGTCCTGCCCGTTATGACGCGCCTCCCTGCCGCGCCGGGCATGGCTCTCCGGGGGCGCTGGTGCTGCCGCTGCCGCAGGGGCAATTTCCGCGTAACGCCGTTCCCTGTGGCGCTGGGATGCGCCCGCTCTCAGGCGGCGGGGCTCGGGAGAGCCTCTGCCTCTCGCGAGGAGGCGGGATGGGAGACGCTCGCGGCGGGGCGTGGGAGCGCTGGGGAGAGGGCCGGAACCTCAGCACGTCCGGGATCCTCGGCAGCGTCTCAGGGCTTTGAAACTCTCGCATCAGGCACGGAGAGAGGCGGGCGCGGAAAGTTCTTCTCTGTGTGGTAAAATGGCGTCTGTCATGCCGCGGCGCCGGAGCGCGGTCCCTGGGGGCTTCCCCGGGGATAATACAGGCGCCGGGCAGTGCGTTTCTTTCTGTTAAACCCATGTAAATCATATGTTTAAGCGTTTACCCCCCCCCCAGACAAGACACAATAATTCACCTCTAAGCTCTCTCTCACAGAGGAGCCTTAAGTACCGTCCGGACATCGACGGGCTCCGTGCCATAGCGGTCATCTCAGTGGTTCTCTTCCACGCCTTCCCGGACAGCGTCTTTAAGTCAGGCTTCGTGGGCGTTGACGTGTTCTTCGTCATCTCGGGCTTCCTCATCTCGACCATCATCTTCAGGGGGATGAATGAGAGGATGGGAGGGACTGGCGGAGGAAAGCCGTTCTCCTTCATTGACTTCTACTCAAGGCGTGTGAGGAGAATATTCCCCTCGCTCATATTCTGCCTGCTTACCTTCCTGGTGCTGGGGTGGTTTGTGCTCCTTCCTGATGAGTACAGCCTCTTTGGGAAGCATACACTGGGAGCGTCTGCCTATGTCTCGAACCTCCTCCTCTGGTCAGAGGCAGGTGACTACTTCCAGACCGCGTCGCAGACGAAGCCTCTCCTTCATCTCTGGTCACTGGGCATTGAGGAGCAGTTCTATCTCATCTGGCCTCTCGTACTCTT
>ONIT01000119.1 GCA_900317945.1 uncultured Pseudomonadota bacterium | reverse complement strand
TTGGGATTAGCCTACTCAAACTGGAAACGCCGTATGCGGATCCGCACGTACGGTGTTGTGAGAGGTGTGATGCTAAAACATCCGCCTACTCGATTTTATCATAAGATTGTATGTGGGCTTCATGGCTTTAATCATATACATCGCTTAATAGTTGGAATTTTGTGATGTCATCGAGATGGTGTGGATGAGTCTAAAGCTCAACATAACTAAACTAATCTCTTTTTATTACACTTAGAATTCACATTAAATGCACATGAATAGCACTTTAAATTCGATACATGCTGTGCTATTCTTAATGGAAGGAGTCAACCAATGATGGGGAAATTAATATGAGCGTTTTGCAAAACAGAAGCAATTTGACGATAAGTGTTGATCGTCCAACCAGAGAAGGATTCGCCAAGCTGTGTGAAGGTTTGGGGCTGTCAATTTCCTCTTGCTTACTTGCATTCATGCGTCAGTCTGTTAGACAGCAGGGTGTTTCATTCAGCTTGGATGAGAACGGGTTTACACCTGCTGAAGTTGCAGAACTAAAAAGACGTATTGCTGACGCAGAAAAGGGGCATGTGGAAAAGCATGAACTCATAGAGGACTGATCGTGAGAAATTTGGAATGGCAGTCTGATGCATGGTGTGATTATTTGGAATTACAGAAATACGATAAGGTGCTTTTGAAGAAGGTTAATAACCTCATTAAAGACATCGTGCGAAATGGTTATCAATGTAAAGAAGGCAAGCTGGAAATGCTGAAAGGAGAACTTTCCGGATATGCAAGCGTACGTATTGATAAGAAAAACAGGCTTATTTTTAAGGATTCAGAAGGCAGGATCACAATATTTGCCTGCGGGAACCATTACTCAGATCATTAAATCGTGCAATCAGACTTATAGTTGGTACTGATTCGTCTGTCATCATGCTTTTGGCGGCCTTCTTCATTATGCTGGCATAAGGCATTTTGTTTTTTTTGAAGAGCCACCTCGAGGATGCCCAGATAATTTCTTTTTTTGCGTTTTTTGTGATGAAAGGTCAGTTTTGCAGGACTCATTTCTGATTAAATTACTGCTCGTGGGGTTTGTTAGTCATAACGTTTGAGGTTTCAGTTAATGTTCAAGAAATTAGCATGCGCTGCCGCAGTTGTCGGCGCCGTTGTTACCGTTGGAATGGGTGTTGCCGTAGCTGCTGATGATGCAGGCGGAGTAAGCGTATTCGGCAAGGCAATTTATCTCCGTGGCGAGATGGATGACTGCCCTTGGGACAAGCTCACCGACAAGTGCATGATTAAGAAGGTTGGTGAGAAGGTTTACATGGCTACCGCTGAGCTGAAGGTAGACTGGGCTCCGTACAAGTTCAAGTTCGGTGATGCTTCCTGGACTGCAGGCACCAACTTCGGCTACGCTTCCGAGTCCAAGCCCGGCATCTATGACTTCGCCAAGGGCACCCCGATCAAGCTGAATCCTAACGCTGTATTCGAGGAAGTTAAGGTTACTCCTCCCCATGACGGCAAGTATGACTTCTATCTTGATGCATCCGGTGACGGCCCGGTTGTATACATCAAGGAGCATAAGTAATTCACAGGCCTCAGGCCTCTGAATTCTGATGGGATCCCCGGCACTGTCCGGGGATTTTTTTTGCCTGCCTGAAATGAAGAGGATCTGCCTGCCGCGCGGGGCAGTGCAGCGGCAGGCTCAGGAGTCCTCCTCTTCCTTTCCCTCTCTCTCCTGTCTCCGGCGCTCCCTCTCGCGCTCCTTTCCGAAGAAGTCCTCCCTCGGGTGCCCGCTCTCGAATATCGCCCTGAGCCTTGCGTTCGCGACCTCGGTGTAGATCTGGGTCGTCGAGAGCGAGGCGTGGCCGAGCATCGCCTGCACGGCCCTGATGTCTGCCCCGTGATTGAGAAGGTGCGTCGCGAAGGCGTGCCGGAGCGTATGCGGCGAGAGGTGGGCAGTGATTCCGGCGCGCTCCGCGTAGAGCTTGATCCTGTACCAGAAGGTCTGCCTGGTCATTTCCTTTCTAAACTTCGAGAGGAAGAGGAACTCCGAGCGGCCCATCGGATCGAAGTACGGCCTGGCGACGGCGCGGTAGCTCTTCAGCAGTGCAATTGCTGCCTCGCCGATGGGGACTATCCTCTCCTTGTTCCCCTTGCCGATGACGCGGACGAGTCCCTGCGTGAGATCGACATTGCTCCAGGTGAGGCTGATGAGCTCGCTCACGCGGAGCCCGGAGGAGTAGAGGACCTCGAGCATGGCGCGGTCGCGGAGCTCCACGGGATCTTTGGTGTCAGGCGCGCCGAGCAGTCTCTCGACGTCATCCTCGCTGAGGTCGGCGGGAAGCCTCCTGGGCCTCCTGAGGTTCCTTACCGTGCCGGAGGGGTCCTTGTCGGTGTAGCCGTGGGACTTCCGGAATTTGCAGAAGCTCCTTATCGCCGAGACGGTCCGCATGGTGGAGGTGACGCTGAACTGAGCCTTCTGACGCTCGTCAAGGTAGGCGAGGATGCTGTCCTCCGTCATGGTCTCAAGGGTGAGCGGCGGGTTCTGCGCCGCAAGGAAATCGGAGAAAAAGAGCAGATCCGAGAGGTAGGACGACACGCTGTTCTCGGAGAGCTGCTCGGCGAGGAGCTTCTCCTCGGCGTAGCGCCTGAGGACGGGATCCGTGATGTCCTCAATGACCACATGTCCTTTCCGGGTCTTGCTCATGGGCGCCTCTGCTCTCAGACTTCTTATCCGGGCAATTTTAGCACCCCGGCGCATTGCGGCTCAGGCGCCGGCGATGCTTATCAGAAAGGAATTCGGAAAACTGCCCGCTGACGACTGCGGGCAAAGATACAACGAGGAGATGAATATGCCCCGTATCCTATCACCGTGACGTCCGGCTGTCGAGGAGTTTTGCGCTAATTCCATATAACGCGGGAATTTCTGAGAACAGAGACGAAAAAGGCCCCTTTCGGGGCCTTCACTGCGGCAGGGCAGTCCCTTAGTCGGGGATGCCCAGCTTGTTGCCGAGATAGTGGATGTTCTCACCGCCCTTGACGAAGACCGGATCCTGCATGAGCTCCTTGAGGAGAGGGATGTTGGTCTTGATGCCGTCGATGACGAACTCGTCGAGGGCCTGGCGCATCCTGGCGATGGCGCAAGAGCGGTTCTCCGCGTGGCAGATGAGCTTCCCGATGAGGGAGTCATAGTAGGGCGGGACGCGGTAGCCGTCGTAGATGTGGGAGTCCCAGCGCACGCCGAGCCCGCCGGGCGCGTGCAGCATCTTGATGAGGCCGGGTGCGGGCATGAAGGTGTTGGGATCCTCAGCGTTGATTCGGCACTCAATCGCGTGGCCGCGGACCTTGATGTCGCTCTGCTTCAGGGTGAGCGGGTTGCCGTCAGCGATAAGGAGCTGCAGCTTCACGATGTCGACGCCGGTAATGGCCTCGGAGATCGGGTGCTCGACCTGGACGCGGGTGTTCATCTCAATGAAGTAGAACCTGCCGTTCTCGTAGAGGAACTCGAAGGTGCCGGCGCCGCGGTAGCCGGTCTCGACGCAGGCCTTGGCGCACCTTGCTCCGATGTCGTTCCTCTGCTCCTCGGTGATGAACGGGGCAGGGGCCTCCTCGATGACCTTCTGGTGCCTTCTCTGCATGGAGCAGTCGCGCTCGGCGAGGTAGACCGCGTGGCCCATGCCGTCGGCCATGATCTGGAACTCAACGTGGCGGGGGTTCTCGAGGTACTTCTCCATGTAGACCTCGCCGTTGCTGAAGAACTGCTCGGCCTCGCGGCTCGCGAGGTTGATGGCGTTCTGGAGGTCCTTCTTGTCATAGACAACGTGCATGCCGCGTCCGCCGCCGCCGCCCGACGCCTTGATGATGACCGGGAAGCCAATCCTCTCCGCGATCTTTATGTTCTCCTGCTCATCGGTGCCGACCGGGCCGTCTGAGCCCGGGACGGTCGGGACGCCGGAGTGCTTCATGGCCTTGATGGCGGAGACCTTGTCTCCCATCAGCCTGATGCTCTGCGAGGTGGGGCCCACGAAGATGAAGCCGGAGCGCTCGACCTGCTCGGCGAAGTCGGCGTTCTCGGAGAGGAAGCCGTAGCCGGGGTGGATGGCCTGAGCGCCTGTAACCTCAGCGGCCGCGATGATTCTCGGGACGTTGAGGTAGGACTCCTTCGGGGTGGGGCCTCCGATGCAGATCGCCTCGTCGGCGAGCTTCACGTGCTTGAGGTCGCGGTCGGCGGTCGAGTATACCGCAACCGTCTTGATGCCCATCTCCTTGCAGGTCCTGAGAATGCGCAGCGCTATCTCACCGCGGTTCGCGATGACCAGCTTTTCAATCTTGTTCATGCGCTTCCTCCTTATTCAAGGACGAACAGCGGCTGGTCATACTCGACGATGTCACCGTTGGAGACGAGAACCTTCTTGATGGTGCCTGACTTGTCGGCAGTGATCTGGTTCATCATCTTCATGGCCTCGACGATGCAGAGCGGATCTCCCTTGCTGATTGACTGGCCTTCCTCGACGAACGGCTTCTGATCCGGGGCGGAGGAGCGGTAGAAGGTTCCGACCATGGGAGACTTGATGAGCTTCTCGTCAGGAACGTTCTCGCTGTCGTCAGCGGTGGATTCCGGAGCGGACGCTGCTGCGGCGGCAGGTGCCGGAGCGGCGGCAACAGGGGCCTGCGCCTGCAGGGCGGCAGCGGGCGCGGTTACCATGACCGGCTGGGCTGCCGACGCGCGGCTGATTCTTACGGACTCCTCGCCCTGAGTCAGCTCGATTTCCGAGACGCTCGACTGCTCGATGATTTCGACGAGGCTTTTTATTTTCCGGATATCTATTTCCATATTGGTTCTCTCTTTAATCCCGGGCTTTTTTAAGGCCGCCCGAAAATGTCCCGCTGCCGGAAGTTCCGCTCCAGTTTTATCCCGTTGGCGGAAGGACCGGGGATTTTAAAACTTAGGACGCTCCGGCGTCCTGTACAAAAACTTATTTCTTCCCGCCAGAGAGCAGCATGGCGGCGCGCCTCAGGGCGCACTCATAGCCGAAGCTGCCGAAGCCGCAGATGACTCCCGCGGCCTTGTCGGAAAGATAGGAATGGTGCCTGAACTCCTCGCGCGCGTGCACGTTCGAGATGTGAACCTCGAAAAACGGAACGCTCACGCCGAGGAGCGCGTCGCGGATGGCCACGCTGGTGTGGGTGTAGGCTCCGGCGTTGATGATGATGAAGCCTGTTTTGCCCATCGCCCCATGGATGCGGTCCACAAGCGCGCCCTCGCTGTTTGACTGGAAGAACTCCGTCCTGATGCCGAGGCTGTCACCTACTTCCTTCAGGTGATCGCAGATTGATTTGAGCGTCTCGGAGCCGTAAATGCCGGGCTCCCTTTTCCCGAGGAGATCGAGGTTAGGCCCGTTGATGATAAGGACGCTCTCCTGTTTTGACTCTGCCATGCTGCCTCCAGAAAGACGGATATCCGGCAATTTTACTCTAACATGAGGCTTTCATGAAATACTGTGAGAGAGATATTGTTACTTGAAACATGATTTTTTTTGCGGGAAAACGCGCGAAATCCGCGGGAAAAGGCCCGGAAAGCGCTCAGAATGCGGCTCAGGCGCAAAGTCACTTTTTCGCGGCGAGGTTGCATTGAAAAGGCAGAATGGGGGATAATTGCGGCATCTTTTCTTTAGAGTCGTACGTACCGAGGTTCCGCATCCGCGGCACCGCAACATTGAGGAATTTCCATGCTGAGACGTGATCTCAAAATCGCGGAGTTCGATCCCGAGCTCTGGGAAGCCATTACCGAGGAAAATACCCGTCAGGAGGAGCACATCGAGCTCATTGCTTCTGAGAACTATACCAGCCCCATGGTTATGGAAGCCCAGGGTTCGCAGCTGACCAACAAGTATGCCGAGGGATATCCCGGAAAGCGCTACTACGGCGGATGCGAGTATGTTGACAAGGCTGAGCTCCTCGCCATCAAGCGCGCCAAGGAGATTTACCACTGCGAGTACGCCAACGTGCAGCCCCACTCCGGCTCACAGGCCAACGCGGCTGTCTACGCGGCCCTCTGCAATCCGGGCGACACCATCCTCGGAATGAGCCTTGCCTGCGGCGGACACCTCACCCACGGCGCAAAGGTCAGCTTCTCCGGAAAGTTCTACCACTCCGTACAGTACGGCGTAAATGAGGAAGGCAAGATCGACTACGATGACGTCCGCGCGAAGGCTCTCGAGTGCAAGCCCAAGGTAATCGTAGGCGGCTTCTCCGCTTACTCCGGCATCGTTGACTGGAAGAGGCTCCGCGAGATCGCTGACGAGGTCGGCGCTTACCTCTTCGTCGACATGGCCCACGTCGCAGGACTTGTCGCAGCAGGCGCATATCCCAGCCCTGTTCCCTATGCGCATGTGGTAACCACCACCACCCACAAGACCCTCGCAGGCCCGCGCGGCGGAATGATCCTCTCCGACTGCCATGACGAGACCATCTACAAGCACCTGAACTCCGCTGTGTTCCCCTGCAACCAGGGCGGCCCGCTGATGCACGTCATCGCCGCAAAGGCCGTTGCCCTCAAGGAGGTCATGACCGAGGAGTTCAAGGAGCGCCAGTTCCAGACCATCAAGAACGCCAAGGCAATGTGCAGCGTCTTCATGGCACGCGGCTACAACGTTGTCTCCGGCGGCACCGATAACCATCTGTTCCTCGTCAACCTTATCGGCCGCGAGATGACCGGCAAGGACGCTGAGGAGGCTCTCAACAAGGCCAACATCACCGTCAACAAGAACGCAGTTCCCAATGACCCGCAGAAGCCGTTCATCACCTCCGGCCTCCGCGTCGGCACTCCTGCCATCACCCGCAGGGGGCTCAAGGAGGCTGAGGCAAAGGAGCTTGCAGGAATGATGTGCGACGTCCTCGACCACTGGAAGGATGACAACTACATCGCCGGCGTAAAGGACAAGGTTGTTGCCCTCTGCCGCAAGTTCCCTGTATACGGCTGATAAGCCATATATAAGGCACTTTATGGAAGGCCCCCTGCGGGGAGCCTTTTTCAGTGTGCTCGGCATGGGCACTGTCTATAGGGTGAAAGTCCCGAACTCGCCCGCTGGAGGGAAGAGTCAGCGAATCGCAAGGTGGTCGGAGTAAT
>ONIT01000100.1 GCA_900317945.1 uncultured Pseudomonadota bacterium | reverse complement strand
CTCGATCATAAAGTGAGGCCTTTTTTTATGCAATTTTTAAATCACTGAAGGCAGAGGTTTGGGTCCCTGGCCACACAGAAAAAATGATTGACCCAAAAAAATAGCAGTGGGAAAGTAAATTAAAAAAATCTACTGCTCACTGACAGTTAATGCTAATATGGCTGACGGCTGCCTGCACTGTGCAGGCAGCCTGTTTTGCCGCTGAAAACTTTAAGGATACAAGATGTACATTGTCGGAATTCTGGTTGCCCTGGTCGTCGTGGTTCTCGCCAAAGGGATCTGCATCGTGCCCCAGAGCTTTAATGTCATTGTCGAGAGGTTCGGACGCTACAAGGAGACGCTGCAGCCCGGCCTGAATTTCATTACGCCCTTCATCGACAGCAAGGCCTACAGGGTTGACCTCAAGGAGCAGCTGGTTGACGTGCCTGAGCAGGAGGTCATCAGCCACGACAACGCCAACGTCAAGGTTGACGCCGTCGCCTTCTTCATCGTAACCAACGCCGAGAGGTCCGTCTACGAGGTCAAGGACGTACAGCTTTCCATCGTGAACCTGATTCTGACCAACATCCGTACCGTCATGGGCTCCATGGAGCTCGACGCGATGCTCTCGCAGCGCGACATCATCAACGAGAAGCTCCTTCACTCAGTAGATACGGCGACCCAGCCCTGGGGCGTCAAGATTACCCGCATCGAGATCGCCAACATCACGCCTCCTACCGACCTTATCGACAGCATGAACGCCCAGATGAAGGCGGAGAGAAACAAGCGCGCCCAGATCCTCGAGGCTGAGGGAATCAGGCAGGCAGAAATCCTGCGCGCCGAGGGTGACAAGCAGTCCGAGATCCTGAGGGCCGAGGGCCAGAAGCAGTCTGAAATCCTCAAGGCAGAGGCCAGGGAAAGAGCGGCCGCCGCCGAGGCAAAGGCCACCGAGCTCGTCTCCGCGGCTGTGAGGAACGGCAACAAGACCGCCATCAACTACTTCATCGCGCAGGGCTATACCAAGGCGCTGCAGGAGATCGGATCCGCGGAGAACAGCAAGATTGTGCTCATGCCGCTTGAGGCCTCCTCGCTCATCGGCTCGGTTGCCGGCATCGGCGAGCTTTTCAAGGAGATGAAGAAGCCATCGGACAGCCCCAAGGCGCCCAAGAGCAAGCCGGCAGCAGATCCGGATGACGGCTGGCAGTACGTTTCCGATGACGGCACCTCACAGGAGTAGCCCATGCAGGATTACCTGAACCAGCTGATGTCGCTTAACGGCTGGCAGTTCTGGATCTCGTTCGGCATCGTCCTCCTCATCTGCGAGGTGCTCGGCACCGACTACCTGATGCTCTTCCTCGGGCTCGCGGCCTGCGCGGTAGGCGCGGTATGCTTTCTCCTGCACCTTCCTGCTGCCGCCTCCTGGGTAATCTTCTGCCTGATGACCGGCGGGGTATCCTGGTACTGGTGGCGCTACCACCGGGCGAAGAGCCGCAGTGGAGACTGCAGCGTCAATGACCGCCTCGGCTCGATGGTCGGCAGGACCGGCACGGTAACAGGCAGCCCAGTAGGAGAGAACGGCAGAATCAGAATTGACGGGAGCATCTGGCCGATTGCCGTTCCTGAAGGAACGCGTGACGGCGACCTAATCAGGGTTGTATCAGCAGACGGCGGAGAGCTCAAGGGCGAAAAAGCCTGAGAGCTCCTTCTGAGACAGGCAGTGGAAAAGCACCGGACTCCGGTGCTTTTTTTATGCCCTGAAGACTCAGGAAATAAAAAAACAGACAGTCCTCCGGCCACGCAGATGCGGCAGGATAGCCGATATGGTCTGTCAGAGGGGAAAATGAGGGCAAAAAAATGCAGTCCATAAAAAATCTATTTCGGACTGCATTCATTCTTCAATAACTGAAGAAAGCACGGGATAAAACTGATTACTCGGTGTACAATAGTGCATCTGCTGTGCCAGCTTTTTATAAAAGATAAATATCAGGCATTATCAACGCGTTATAGTGATATACATTACAAAATCAAATTATTTTCAACAGTCGTTTCTTGCATAATGCAAATTATGTAATTGCAAATTGCAATTTATCTTGCAATATGCAGTTCACAAACAAGACAAATATCAACGTCAGGACACTCAGGAACAATCTTTACCTGCCCTTCACCGTGCCTTCACCAGGCGGTATGAGAATCACTGTCCGAAGGCTGCGGCACGTCTCCGCACACAGAGAGACATGCAGCCTCTGTCATGATAAACTTTCCCTGCCGCCCGAGCGCCGCGGCAGCAGATTACAACTACACGGGACACAGCAAGATGAAAGTTTTCCAGACCATTGCAGCAGCAGCCATTGCGGCAGCCTTTGCAGCCGGATGCTCCTCTGAGTCATGGACGGCCATTGCCGAGCAGCCAGTCCAGGCTGAGAGGCTGCAGACAGTGAGAGGGCGGCTCCCGGTCAGAATAAGCGGCGTAACCAATGATCTCAGGGCAAACGGCCTCTTCGGCAAGACCACCGACACCATTTCATCTGAGACCGACGGCATACTGAGGAAGCGCATCAGCGGGAACCGCAGCTTCATCCTCCATCAGAAGGCGGACAGGAGCTCCGGCAAGGTCTACGCGATATCAGCGAACATCTCGAGGTTCGGCAGAAGAAGCGACAATGAGGGAGCAGGCCTCCCTGCCGTTTACCAGAACAGCATGGAGCAGACGGCCTACGCCTCAATCACGCTGAAGATTGTTGATCCTGAGACAAACAAAATTGTAAGGTCGGCATCCGGCAAGTCAGAGTACTTCATCAGCAGCCCGGAGCTTATGAGAGCAGGCAGCAGTCCCGAGGCAGATCAGGCCATCGACATCAGGGTAATCGACATGGCCCTCACTGACGCGCTGAGCAGGCTCTCCGACTCGCTTGACATAGGCTCAGGCAGGCTCTGAGCCTTTGCCCGAAGCATCTCCTGCCGCCCTGCCCCTTCTCTGCGCCGTAACCAGCCCGGCGACAGTCAGCGCGATTCCTGAGGCAGTCCCCAGGGTAAGCCTCTCTCCAAGAAGCGGTATCGCCGCGAGAGCGGTTACCGCAGGCTGCGCGTAGAGATAGACCGAGGTGCTTACGGATCCAATCCAGGCTGTTGCCAGGTTCCAGGCGTAGAAGCAGGCAGCTGTAGCAATGATGCCAAGGAAGAGCAGGTTGCCCCAGTTCTGCATCTCCGAGAGCTTCTCTGCCTTCAGCGAATAGCCAAAGAGCGGCATCAGCGGAAGGCAGATAAGGAATGAGCAGAGGAACACCGAGCCGGTGATTTCTCCTGAGGAGAACCCGGCATCAGAAAGCCTCCTCACCGAAAGGCAGTAGAATCCCCAGAGGAGCGCCGCGGCAAGCGCCATAAGGTTTCCGGACATCCCGCCCTCCAGCTCAAGCGACTCGGAGCTGATGATGGCTATCCCGCTCATCGAGATGAAGAAGCCCGCGATAAACCGTCCGGAGAGCCTCTCATGATCGCCGAACAGCCGGTTCACTATCGCCACAAAAAACGGCGCGGTCGAGACGATTATCGAGACATTGGCCGCTGCCGTGCGCTCAAGCGCCCCGTTTTCCGAGATGAAGTACAGCACCACTCCGGTAAGCGCGGCTGAGGCGGCGCTGAGCCAGTGCCTCCTGCCCCTCACGAAATGAAATCCCCCGGCAAGCACGGCAAGCCCCAGGAAGCCTATGACAAACCTGTCGAAGAGGATCTCAAACGGCGTGAAGTCCCTGAGGAGGATCTTTGAGGAGACAAAGGTAAGCCCCCATACAGCGCAGGTCGCGGCGGCCAGCGCATGGCCGGCTATTATCCTGTTCAAGCTATTCTCCTTGACTCTCAATCCTCTCCTGCCGCGGCGCGGAAGGAGCGTCTGTGCCTGGCGCGGCAAGCCCCAGCTCACGGGCGAGCTCTTCCGTCAGCGGCTCACGGTAGCGGCAGCCGCGCCTCGCGCACTTGAGGAACCTGCCGCCTGTTCCCTTTGCGACCAGCATTATCGGAAAGCCGCACCTGATGCAGCGCCTCGCGACAGGGCGCTTCGTCACTCGGTAGCTGCAGTCCGGATAACGGTCACAGCTGAAGAAGAGCTTGCCCTGGCTGGTCTGGTGCTTCCTGAGGTGCCCCCTGCCGCATGAGGGGCAGAGCACGGTGCTCTCCTCGCGCTCGGTCCTGATGAAGCCGCACTCCGGCCAGCCGGTGCAGCCGATGAACATCCCCCAGCGCGAGCGCTTCACCGCAACCGGCCTGCCGCAGAGCGGGCAGCTGGTCCCCGGGAGGATCTTCACGATGCTGACCCTGAGCTGCGCGGTCCTGATGTAGCTGCATGCGGGGTAGGATGAGCAGCAGAGGTAGTAGCCGTGCCTAGTCGGCCTGATGATGAGCGGTGAGCCGCATTTCGGGCAGACCGCGGACTGCCCGGGATCCGCATCCTCTGACTCTTCCTGAGCCTCTCCTGCAGGCGCCTCCTCTGTCTCAGCCGGCGCGTCAATGTCCCAGGGCGGCAGGCTCTCACCTGCCTGGGACTCTCTCTTACCTTCCTCCACAGAAGCCTCCGGAGCAGAATGCGTGATTCAGAAAAACAAAAAGAGACCGGACTCATCATCCGGCCTCCTTCCTTAAAGCGCCGCGTCAGATCAGTTCTTTGCCTGAGGCCTCAGGGTCGGGAACAGGATGACGTCACGGATGGTCTGGCTGTTGGTGAAGAGCATGGCAAGACGGTCGATGCCGATGCCCTCGCCTGCAGTCGGGGGAAGTCCGTACTCAAGAGCGGTGATGTAGTCGTGGTCGAAGTACATCGCCTCCTCGTCTCCGGCCTTCTTCTGGTCAACCTGGGCCTGGAAGCGCGATGCCTGATCATCGGCGTCATTGAGCTCGGAGAACGCGTTGCCGAGCTCACGGCCGGCGATGTAAAACTCGAAGCGGTCGCAGAACGCGGGGTTCTCGTCATTGCGCCTTGCAAGAGGAGAAACCTCCGCAGGGTACTCAGTGATGAAGGTAGGCTGAATGAGGTTGCTCTCGCAGGTCTCCTCGAAGATGGCGGCGAAGACATGGCCGAGCTTCCAGCCCTTCATGATCTCGATGCCGATCTTCTTCGCGTAGGCGCAGGCTTTGTCGAAGTCGTTCAGATCGTCCTCGGTGATGCCCTTCGCGTACTTGAGGATGGCCTCCCTCATGGTGAGGCGGGCAAAAGGCTTGGAGAAGTCGATGATGAGCGGCTCCTCGCCCTCCTTTCCGTACCTGATGACCGGATCGCCCAGGACTGCGGTGGCGAGGTGCCTCAGCATGTTCTCGGTGAAGTCGATGAGATCATGATAGTCCGCATAGGCCATGTAAAATTCCATCATGGTGAACTCAGGATTGTGGCGGACATCAATGCCCTCATTCCTGAAGTTGCGGTTGAGCTCGAACACCCTCTCGAAGCCGCCGACGACGAGGCGCTTCAGATAGAGCTCCGGAGCGATTCTCATGTACATGTCGATGTCGAGCGCGTTGTGATGGGTGATGAACGGCCTGGCGTTAGCGCCGCCCGGGATGGTGTGCATCATGGGGGTCTCGACCTCCATGAAGCCCTGGCTCTCCATATAGCGGCGGATCTCGCTCGTAAGCCTGGAGCGGATCATGAAGGTCCTGCGGGATGACTCATTTGCGATGAGGTCTACATAGCGCTGGCGGCAGCGGGCCTCAGGATCAGTGAGCCCCTTGAACTTCTCGGGAAGCGGGCGGAGCGACTTGACGAGGAGGCGCATTGACTTTACGTGAACCGAGAGCTCGCCGGTCTTGGTCTTGAAGACGAAGCCCTCGATTCCGAGGATGTCTCCGAGGTCGAACTTCTTGAAGGAGTCATTGTAGAAGCCTTCCGGGAGATCATCGCGGGTTACGTAGATCTGGATGCGCCCGCCCATGTCCTGCAGAGTGGCGAAGGAAGCCTTGCCCATGATGCGGCGGGTCATCATGCGTCCCGCGATGCGCACGGTAACAGGAGACTTCTCGAGCTCCTCTCCGGAAAGCGCGTCATACTTCGCGTGCAGATCGCCTGCGGTGGCGTCTCTTCTGAAATCGTTGGGATAGGCGACTTTCGTCTCTGCTCTGAGCTTCTCGAGCTTTTCGCGACGCGACGCCATTTCATTGTTCAGACTGCTCTCGGCTTCCTGGGAAGCTGCTTTTGTTTCGCTCATTTGAAATTTTCCTAAAAATCCGAATCATCGGCGCCCCGGAGGCAGATCCGAAAATTCTCTTGGCGGCCCCGCCAAGCAGCAGGGGCCAGGTAACAAACACTGTCAGAGGCCTGCCTTGAGGCTCGCCTCAAGGAACATGTCGATGTGGCCGTTCAGGACAGACTGGGTATCGTGCGTCTCAACTCCGGTCCGAAGGTCCTTCACCCTCGAGTCATCCAGCACATAGCTCCTGATCTGGGAGCCCCAGCCGATGTCAGCCTTGGAGTCCTCCAGGGCCTGCTTCTCGGCGTCCTTCTTCCTGAGCTCGCGCTCATAGAGCTTGGCGCGCAGCTGCCTCATGGCCTGATCGCGGTTCTGGTGCTGGGATCTCTCGTTCTGGCACTCGGTAACGATGCCTGTCGGGATATGCGTGATTCTGACTGCGGACTCAGTCTTGTTGATATGCTGTCCGCCTGCGCCTGACGAGCGGTAGACATCGATGCGGAGATCCGCGGGGTTGATGTCAATCTTGATCTCGTCGTTGACGTCAGGATAGACAAAGGCGCTGCAGAAGGACGTATGGCGGCGGTTTCCGGAGTCAAACGGCGACTTCCTCACGAGGCGGTGCACGCCGGTCTCGGTCCTGAGCCAGCCATAGGCGTATTTCCCGGTGAATTTGATCGTGGCGGACTTGATTCCGGCAACCTCTCCCTCGGAGATCTCGGTAACAGCCGGGCTGAAGCCGTGCGACTCGCCCCAGTGCAGGTACATTCTGAGGATCATTGACGCCCAGTCCTGGGCCTCGGTTCCGCCTGAGCCGGACTGGATGTCCATATAGCAGTCGCACTCGTCATGCTCCTTGGAGAACATGCGGCTGAACTCGAGCTTCTCAAGGATCTCCTCAAGGCCCTTAAGCTCCTCCGCAGCCTCATTGAGCGATGACTCGTCATCCTCCTCCTGGGCCATGTCGCAGAGCAGCTTAACGTCATCGCAGCCTTCCTCAAGCTTCTTGATGCTGCCGGTGACCTCCTCGAGCTGGGTGCGCTCCCGGCCGAGCTTCTCGGCCTGCTCGGGATCGTTCCATACCTCTGGAGTTTCGAGGAGGCCTGCTACTTCCTCAAGCCTCTCGAGCTTGCCGTCGTAGTCAAAGATACCCCCTCATTGAATCTGTCCTTGCCTTGACGTCGGCGAGGGCATTCAATGTCGGATTTATTTCAATCATTGGAAAACCTGGAAAAATTAAACAAAAAACATCCGAATGGACAGGCTTATATTTTACATTGCGGGGCGCGCAATGTCGAACAGGGAAACGATATCCGGAGAGTACCAGGACAGGCCCTGGGAGAGGGCTCCCCAGGCCCGTGAGACAGCAGGGAAGCTGCAGCAAAAGCCCCTGCCCGGCATGGCTGGGCTGGCTTATCTCTGCAATCTATCTGCCGTCAGTCAGCCGGGGCAAGCCAGTGGATGATCATGACAAAGGTCCTGTTGCCGTTGTACTCATCGGCGGCGATCTCATAATAGACCCTGACCCTCATGCCCTCGAGCCTAACATGCAGGACATCGTCAGGCGCGCGGAAGTAAACGGCGCTGTAATCGCCTCCTTCGTCGGAGCGGAGGAAGAACTTGATATTTGATCTGGTGGCGCCGAAGCAGAAGGACTTGAGGATGGTGAACACGCCGTCGAACCTGGGCTCCTCAAACTGCTGCCCCCAGGGGCCGAGTCCCGCGAGCCTGTCGGCAAACTCAAGGCTCAGATGATCCCGGTCGAGCTCTCCGTCAGAGGGGAGCAGCTCGGTAAAGTCGCCGCTCCTTAAAAGCTCACCGGCGGCAGACTCAAGCGCGCCGCGGAACGCCTCAAGGTTCTCAGGAACAATCGAGAGCCCGGCTGCCTGCGAGTGTCCGCCGTACCTGATGATAAGCCCCGGGCATCTTTCATTGATCAGATCAAGCGCGTGCTTTATATGGAATGCCGGTATGGAGCGGGCCGAGCCCTTGAGCTCGCCGCTTCCGGTCTTGGTGAAGACCACTGCGGGACGGAACAGGCGATCCTTCACCCTTGCGGCAATCAGGCCGATGACCCCCTCATGCCATGACTCAGAGTAGAGAACGATGCTGTGCCCGCTGATGCTGTCCGGCATGCCGTCAAGCATCTTCATGGCCTCCGACCTCGCCTGCGCCTCGATGGTCTTACGGCTCAGGTTGATGCTTGAAAGCCTGTAGGCGAGCGCCTTGGCCTTCTCCGGATCATTCTCCAGGAGGATCTCGACTCCGGGCCTCATGCTGTCAAGGCGCCCTGCCGCATTGAGCCTGGGCCCCAAACGGAAGCCCAAATCCTGCTCCGTAATGGTGGAGAGCCTGGTATGCGACACCTCGCAGAGCTCGATCACGCCGCGGTGGCAGAGCCCTGCCCTGATCCTCCTGAGCCCCTGGCTCACGAGTATCCTGTTGTTGTGGTCAAACGGCACGACATCGGTGATGGTGCCGAGCGCGACGAGATCAAGCTCCCTCGCCATCCTCGGCATCTCAATGCCATTTTTCTCAAACCAGCCGTCATCGCGGAGGCGCGCCCTGACGGCAGTCATCACATAGAAGGCTACGCCGACGCCGGCAAGGTTCTTTGAGGGGAAGCTGTCGCCGTCGCAGTTGGGGTTGACGACTGCGTCGGCCTCAGGAAGCTCGCCGGAGAAGAGGTGGTGATCAGTGATTACGACGGAAATCCCAAGTTTTTTTGCCTCGCTTATGCCCTCGGCGCTTGAGACGCCGTTGTCCACGGTAATGATGAGGCCGGGATTTTCCTTTGCCTTCAGCTCGTCGATGACAGCGGCATTGAGGCCATAGCCGTTCTTCTGCCGATCAGGTACCATGAAGGTGACGTCTGACGCGCCGAAGTTTCTCAGGCACTCGACGGTGAGAGCCGTGCTTGTCGCCCCGTCGACGTCATAGTCGCCGAATACCAGGATCTTCCTGTCAGCCTTGACGGCATCCGCGATGATTTCAGAGGCCTTGTCTATGTCCCGAAGGGAATGGAAATCCAGAAGGCGCTCAAGGCCAAGTTCAAGCTCCTCCTCGCTCCTGACTCCCCTTCCTGAGTAAATCCTCGCTATGACCGGATCCATGCCCAGAGGGGCAAAATCCGTAAGCTTTGTCCGCTCAATTATCTTTTTCATTGCCGTATATCATTCTTGCCGGGGGCTTGCCCGCGGCTCAATCCGGGATTGAGTGACAGCTGCCGGATTTAGTCTGTTCTGTTCATTATTTCAGCCGGTGCGGAAATCTCATATCGTCTGATATTTTAGTACTGACTGACGTATTTGCAAAATTAAGTAATTTCACAGGGAGACACCGTGCAAGGCTAATGTCATCTGCTCCCATTCCTTGCTTCATATTTATCGCCTATATTAAAGGCCTGGCTGCAATTTGAATTTCCAAGCTATGGCTACTTTTCACGCTTGAACCATTTAACTCTCCCCGCCACCTCTTTTTCCAGTTCAGGAGCTAGGAAATGCCCTATGAATTTGGATCTGTCTCCTCTGGCATCATAAATTCCCTGCTCTCCATTCGGTCCGCTGACCATTACTCCACCCAGATAATGGTTCTGGAAGAGCATAGGGCACAGCACAGTTACACTCCTGCTCTCATCTTGTTTCCAGAACGGTATAGTCTGATAATCATATCTTTTTACTTTCTTCAGGTTGAGATATTCAATTATAGCCTTCAGGGATTCATGGCCGAATATATTGTTGTATACCCTTCTTCCTATATCCCTGTCTATGATTATCATTGGAACACGGTTCAGATCTTCTCCGTATTTTTCAAGTTCTCCGGGCTCGAATTCCTGAAACGGAGGATGATGATCCCCTACTATAATTAGGGTTCCGTTGTCAAAAAATCCGCTTGTCTCGAGCCGCTTGACAAATTTTCCTATTTCCCTGTCGACATATGAGATAACCTCTCTGTATCCCTCCCGGCCGGTTTCAGGATTAACGAACGGGTTATG
>ONIT01000102.1 GCA_900317945.1 uncultured Pseudomonadota bacterium | reverse complement strand
TGGCCCCCAGCAGTCATGAACAGCAGTTCCTCTGTACAAGGGGAGCACTCCGTTGTCATCCATGCCGTCCTTCCCGCGTTTCTGGTTTGCAGTCAGCAGTGTCAGCTGTCCGGTAGATGAGCAGTGTACCCAGAAGATCCTGCCGTTCATGTCTGTTCCGGTCTCGTCAAAATGCGAGACATCGGAGTTTGCAATAAGCTTGCGGATTTCCGGCAGTATCGGTCCGACCTGTTTGGCGCATTTGGACACCATGCTCATGATGGTCCCGGTGGATATGCTGACACCGAACATGCTGCCCAGAAGGTCATGGATGCGATTGACGCTTACGGCCCCGTAGGTACTGAGAAGTCCGGCCAGAACGGCAAAGGAATCGCCATACTGGATGTATCCCCGGATGTTATCAGGGAAACGGCCTTTCATTTTCAGATTACCGTCATCATGCGGGCATGATGCCACCTCCATAACCTGATGCTTGGTAATTTTCACGTACAGGACGGCATTGAGCTCATACCTGCATTCGCCGTTTTTGAACACATTGCCGTCCTTACAGCACTGGTCGAAAAAGGGGCACTTTCTGCATTTCTCGGGGAAATGCTTAACCTCCTCGTCCGTCCCTTGTGGCCTTTCTGAGCTCCCGGATTATTTCCTGATGGCTCGCGCAGGCTTTTGTTCTTGGGAGGCTTGTTGAAGCCTTCCTTCGCAGACGATATTGAGCTGTTATGGGAGTTCAGTCCAAGCTTCTGCTTCAGCTCACTGATTTCCTCCTTCTGCTTCTCCAGCTGGGATGCAAGAGAACTGTTCTCTTCAGTGAGCTCGGCAATCCGCCTGTCTTTCTCCGCGATCTGCCGCTGCTGTTCGGCAATCTGCTGCTGCAGAGCGGCAATCAGCGCATCTCTCTCATCCATTGATGTCGTTTCCGGATGAGGTTTTATTGAGGAGAGACTCAGCCTGCTTCATGGCCGAAAGGCAGGTACGCAGCCTGCTCTGCAAATCGGCAATCTGCTTCTTTTGCTCCTGTATTGTTGCGTCCTTCTCTCTGATTGCCTCAAGGCATTTCTCGTACTTCAGATCCGCGGAGCTATCACTATGGACCGGCTTCTTTTCGGAAGAAGCATCTGTATTTTGTCTGCGCCCTCTGCCACTGGTAGGAATAATTTCATTGGTAACAGGATCGCGCTTGCCTATAAGTTTTCTTTTAGATCGCGGCTGCTTCAGGTCTTTGTCCCAGTAGGACACAGAATCATATACGTAGGTTACGTTAAGCTTCTTGTTGTACAGATTGATGATTGCCATTGCAGATTTACTCCTTTTTAGTTATAACTGCATTATAACTAAAAATATAGAAATTTGCAACAGATTACTTGTTATAAATCAAATATTTATAACTATGTCAAGCTTTGATTGAAGAGGGTGATAGCTTTGCTAAAATGAGGGGGTTCTGAATAGTTACTCTGAAAGTGGGGAAATGAGAGGAAATTAAAATGTCTCCGCTAACAGAAGTAACGGAGACCATGCAACCGCCGCATGAAAGAATAGGAACTAACGAACTGAGAGAATTGTAATATCTCCCCAAATAAATGTAAACAAGATCACATTATTTATACTTAAAAAAAATTGATTTAGTTAAAAAAATTTGGGATTTGCTACAATTTGGTGCAATTTTGCCAAAAATTTTTTGGATTCTGTCAAAAAAATTTTCCGGACGGACATAACAGATCCGATGACAGCCAAAAAAATTTTAAAAACAGGCTATTTTTTAGCCAGACAGGAATGTTAAGCAAGCCTTCTTAAAAAACAGCTCATTTTCAGAGGAGCCATCCCTGCGATCCCGGAGCAAATTCTGCTCATTTTCTGCCCAGGATGCCTTCCCGTAAGCCGGAAAAGTATCCTTTTCGTGTGATTTAAAGCACTGTCTGTTCTTTCATATTAAAATTGGCGTTCCTGCGGGATGCTCCCGCTTTGACTGAGGTTCGGACTGTCTTTCCGTTTCCCTGAGGCTGACAATGAAGCTTGATGAATTCTATTTCGATCTGCCGCATGAGCTGATCGCTCAGTATCCTGTGAAGGATCGCGTTTCCTGCCGTCTTCTGAAGCTTGACGGCAACACCGGCAAGTACGAGGACCTGCACTTCAAGGACGTGCTGGGTCTCGTAGAGCCCGGCGACCTGATGGTCTTCAACAACACCAAGGTAATCCCCGCGAGGATGTTCGGCACCAAGAGCACCGGCGGCAAGGTCGAGGTGCTCCTCGAGAGGATGACCGGCGAGCGCGAGATCCTGGCGCACCTCGGCTGCTCCCACGCTCCGAAGGAAGGCGGCAGGCTCATCTTCAGCGACGGCATCGAGGCTGAGGTCACTGGGCGCGACGGCGATCTCTTCATGCTCCGCTTCAATACTGACGATGTCCTCGGCGTGTTCAACAAATACGGCCACATACCGCTCCCTCCCTACATCAACCGGAGCGACGAGCCCTCGGACAGGGTTGACTACCAGACCGTCTACGGGACTGTCCCGGGCGCCGTAGCGTCCCCTACCGCAGGCCTTCACTTCACCGACGAGCTCCTTGACGAGATCAGGAAGAAGGGCGTCAGGACCGAGTTCGTAACGCTCCACGTGGGCTCCGGCACCTTCCAGCCGGTGAAGGAGGACCGCGTTGAGGATCACCATATGCACTCGGAGTACATCGAGGTTCCGGAGAGCGTAACGAAGGCCGTCGCGGAGACGAAGAGGGCGGGGCACAGGGTGATCGCCGTCGGCACCACCTCTGTGAGGTCCCTTGAGAGCTGCGCCAAGTTCAGCGGCTCTGACGCGGAGCACCTGAAGCCCTATTTCGGAGAGACCGACATCTTCATCTACCCTGGCTATGAGTACAAGGTCTGCGACTGCCTCATCACCAACTTCCATCTCCCCTGCAGCACGCTCATCATGCTGGTCGCCGCCTTCGCGGGCTACCACCATACCCTGGACGCCTACAACCACGCTGTGGAGTCGAAGTACCGCTTCTTCAGCTACGGCGACGCCATGTTCATTACCAAAAAGACTGTCCCGGGAGACGTGATGCCTGACGGCGAGCCGCTCCCCGGAAGCGCTGAGAACGGCAGCGGAGAGTGAGATGCTGACATTTGAGCTCAAGAAGGAATGCGGGCGCGCGAGGCGCGGGATTATCCACACTGCGCGCGGCGACATCCAGACCCCCGCGTTCATGCCGGTAGGCACGCAGGCCACGGTGAAGGGCCTCACTCCGGAGGAGGTCGCCGAGTCAGGAGCCGAGATCCTGCTCGGTAACACCTACCACCTCTGGCTGCAGCCGGGCCCCGAGATCATCAAGATGCACGGCGGCCTCCACCAGTTCATGAACTGGCACCGTCCCATACTCACTGACTCCGGCGGGTTCCAGGTGTTCAGCCTCGGCGAGCTCCGGAAGCTATCCGAGGAGGGCGCTACCTTCCGCAACCCCCTGAACGGCGACAAGGTGTTCCTCTCCCCAGAGGTTTCGATGAGGATCCAGACCGCTTTGGACTCCGACATCGTGATGGTGCTCGACGAGTGCACTCCCTATCCCGCGACCCATGAGTACGCGGAGAAGTCCATGGAGATGTCGCTCCGCTGGGCGAAGAGGTCGCATGACGAGTTCCAGAGGCTGGAGAACCCCAACTCGCTCTTCGGCATCGTGCAGGGCAGCGTCTATGAGGACCTCCGGAAGCGCTCCGTCTTCGGGCTCCGCGAGATCGGGTTTAACGGCTACGCCATCGGCGGTCTTGCCGTAGGCGAGCCCAAGGAGATCCGCGAGCATGTCCTCGACTACACGCTCGAGATGCTCCCGAGGGCGCTCCCCCGCTACCTGATGGGTGTCGGGAAGCCGCAGGACCTCGTCGAGGGCGTAAGGCGCGGCATCGACATGTTCGACTGCGTGATGCCGACGAGGAACGCCAGGAACGGCCACCTCTTCACGAGGACCGGCGCGGTGAGGATCCGGAACAGCCGCTACAAGAACGACATGCGGCCCATCGATCCGGCCTGCGGCTGCTATACCTGCCGCCACTTCACGAGGGCGTACCTCCACCATCTCGACAAGTGCAACGAGATCCTGGGGGCAAGGCTCAACACCATACACAACCTCCGCTATTACGAGGATCTCATGAAGGGGATCCGCCGGGCTATAGAGGAGGACAGGTATGACGAGTTTGCCCGAATGTTCTATAATCACCTGGAGTCCGATCCGGACTAAACCGGGACGGTCTCTTTTTTTTTCTGCAACTCCCCTCCGTGGGAATAACGATTGGATAACCAGATGTTAGACTTTATTTCGACCGCGGCTGCCGCGGAAGGCGCTGCCCAGCCTCAGGAAGGCGGTCTCGGATCACTTATTGTGATGATCGTCATCTTTGTGGTCTTCTTCTATTTCTTCATGATCAGGCCGGGGAACAAGAAGGCCAAGGAAAAGCAGAAGCTGATCGACAGCATCGCCGTCGGAAGCGAGATCATCACCGTGGGCGGAATCTGCGGAAAGGTTCAGAAAATCAAGGATGAGTATCTGGTTCTGCTCCTGGGCGACGGGAAGACCACTATCGTCCTCAACAGGTCGTATGTCCATTCTGTCCTTCCCAAGAACACCATCGATGCCATCATGAGCGACGCCGCTGTCGAGGCCCCGAAGAAGTCCAAGGCTGAGCAGAAGAAGGGCTCAGAGCCTGCGAAGGGAGCAGAGCAGAAGAAGGCTCCCGAGCTGAACAAGGCCGATGAGCAGAAGAAGGCCGACGCTGCCGCCTCTGACAAATAAGATTTGATATACCATCTGGAGATAAGCTGTGATTAATAAGTTCCCGCTGTGGAAGAATCTCCTGGTAATTGCCATAGTGCTTTTCGGCATTATCTACTCCATACCGAACCTCTTCGGAGAGGATCCGGCCATACAGATAAATGCTACCAAGGGCGCGTCAGTTACCCAGGGCGATGCTGACAGGGTTCTCGCGAAGATCAAGGAGCTCGGAATAACCCCGAAGTCTTCCGAGCTGAAGGATGACCAGTTCGTGGTCAGGTTCAACTCCGAGGAGGATGAGTTCAAGGCGCGAGAGGAGGCCCAGGAGCTCCTTGGGGAGCGCTTCATCGTCGCGATGAACCTCCTCCCCAGCACCCCGAAGATCCTCTCCGCCATCGGCGCCGAGCCGCTTAAGCTCGGACTTGACCTCCGCGGCGGCGTGCATTTCCTCATGGAAATCGACATGGACGAGGCTCTTGCAAAGTCCTCACAGCAGTACGTGCAGGACATCAAGAGCGAGCTGCAGAAGCAGAAGATCCACTATTCAAGCGTAACACTCGGCGATGAGCAGGTCATCACCACTGCCTTCAGGACCGAGAAGGAGCGCGATGACGCGATTGACTACCTGCGCACCCATCACAACGATCTGATCTTCACCTCTGACGCTGACGGTCAGAAGTTCCTCATCAAGGCGAGAATCACCGAGAACCGCCTCGCTGAGCTCAAGACCTACGCCGTTGATCAGAACATCAACATCATCAGGAACCGTGTCAACGAGCTCGGTGTCGCCGAGCCTCTCGTACAGCGCCAGGGCTCAGACCGCATCATCGTCGAGCTCCCGGGCATTCAGGACACCGCGCGCGCCAAGGAAATCCTGGGCGCGACCGCGACTCTTGAGTTCCGCATGGTTGATGACGCGGGCGACATCGAGTCCGCAGCCAAGGGATCCGTCTCCGCCAACTCCGAGGTCTTCCAGAACGAGGAGGGACGCCCTGTGGTCCTCAGGAAGAAGGTTATCCTCACCGGTGACCATATCCAGGACGCGAACGCCGGAGTTGACGAGTACGGCAGGCCGCAGGTAAACATCAAGCTTGACGGAGCCGGCGGAAACCGCATGATGGACGAGACCCGCGACAACATCGGCAAGCCCATGGCCACCCTCTTCATCGAGTACAAGCCCACCAAGGAGGTCGGCGCTGACGGCAAGCACAAGTTCAAGAAGGTCTCTGTCGTAGCGAACGTCGCCACCATTCAGTCGACCCTCGGCAGCAACTTCCGCATCACCGGCATCAGCAACGCGAAGGAGGCAAGGAACCTTGCCCTTATCCTCCGCGCCGGCGCTCTTATCGCTCCTATCCAGATCGTTGAGGAAAGGACCATCGGACCGAGCCTCGGAAAGCAGAACATCGAGAGCGGTCTCCATGCGATGGAGCTGGGCCTTGCGCTCATCCTTGTATTCATGGCGATCTACTACAGGTGGTTCGGCGTCATCGCCGATCTCGCCCTCATCATGAACCTCTTCCTCCTCGTCGGAATGATGTCAATCATCCCCGGCGCCGTCATGACGCTCCCCGGCATCGCTGGTATCGTCCTGACGCTCGGCATGGCGGTCGATGCCAACGTGCTGATCTTTGAGCGCATCAGGGAGGAGCTTGAGCAGGGCAGGAGCCCTCAGCAGGCGATTGAACTGGGCTTCGGACGCGCCTTCATCACCATCATGGACTCCAACCTCACCTCCCTTATCACCGCGGCAGTGCTGTTCTGCCTCGGCACCGGTGCGGTCAAGGGCTTCGCCATCGTCCTCATGATCGGTATTGCAAGCTCGCTCTTCACTGCCATCACCGCGTCAAGGGCGCTGGTCAATGTCATCTGGGGCGGCAAGGCCGGTCTCAAGACGCTGCCCATCTAATGAAGGAGATACAGAGAAATGTTTAAGCTTATCAGACTGAAGAAAGCGATCCCCTTCATGAGGCTAGGACCGTACATCGGCGTGCTCGCCTGTGTCTGCGTGGCCATTGCCATCGGGCTCCTCTGCGTGAAGGGACTTACCTTCGGACTTGACTTCACCGGCGGCACGGTAATCGAGCTCGGCTTCTCGAAGTCGATGCCTCCTGCCGAGGTCACCAAGATCCTCGACGGCGCCGGCATTGAGACCTCCTCCGTGCAGCAGTTCGGCAGCTCGTCAAATGTTGCTGTCAGAATACAGCCCAAGGAGGGCGTTGACCAGAAGGCACTCTCTAACAAGGTGTTCAGCACCGTCAAGGCTGTCCACAGCGACGTCAAGCTCATCCGCGTCGAGTACATCGGACCCTCGGTCGGCGAGGACCTCGTATACGGCGGACTGGTATCGCTCGCCGTGTCGCTCCTTGCGATCCTGATCTACGTTGCCTTCCGCTTCCAGTGGAAGTTCGGCACGGCCGCCATCCTCTCGCTGGTGCACGACACCATGCTGACGCTCGGCGTGTTCAGCCTCTTCGACATCGAGTTTGACATGACCGTGCTCGCGGCGCTCCTCACCATTATCGGCTACTCGCTGAACGATACCATAGTGGTGTTCGACCGAATAAGGGAAAACGCGCGCATCATGCGCAATGAGACGATGCCCAACATCATCGATCTCGCGATAAGCCAGACCCTGAGCCGTACCATCATCACCTCGGGAACCACCCTGTTCACCACCGTTGCGCTCCTCATCTTCGGCGGCCCGATGATCTTCGGCTTCTCACTCGCGATGACCCTCGGCATCTGCTTCGGTACGTTCTCCTCAATCTATGTGGCCTCCTACTCGGCAATCCTGATGGGCGCCACCCGCGAGAACCTGCTGCCTCCTCCGCCTCCTGTAATGGACGAGAAGGAAATTGACGAGGAGGAAGACGAGGACGAGTAATCCTCCATTCCCCTGAGCGAGGCCGCCCCTTCGGGGGCGGCTTTTCAGAATGTGCCGGGGCATGTTCTGAAAAGCCGCAGGGCCGTGAAAGGCATGACTGTCAGTCTGCCAGATCCGCATAATGCACGCCATGCGCTGGAATCATTGCCCGATCAACAAACCAGGCAAGGCCTGTTTCTGGAGGTAGTCGATGAAAATTGTTCCGGTATGCGCTCTGCTGGCGCTCCTGCCGCTTGCGGGCTGCGCCTCGTTCCATCCGGTTACCGCATCCCCCCTTGAAATCGGCCAGAAGTACCGCACCAATGTGGTTGCCTACAGCCAGAGGATGCAGAACTCCTCAGCCTCTGACGAGGAGCGCGGCTGGATCCTCTACGAGAGGGCGGAGCTGTTCCTCGCGCTCGGCATGCTTGACTACGCGAAATCCGACTTCAGGACGATAATCTATCTGCCCCGCGGCGCGGTGAGCAGGCAGCTTCAGGCGCATGCCTTCCAGAGCAACGCCTGGGTGTACCTGCTCTCCGGAAGCTGGATTGACGCAGCGCAGATGCTTGACAGCTCGCAGGAGCTGGGGCTTTCGAACGCGAGATCGCATTTCATCAGGGCTGTGCTCTCCTATTACACCGGGCGCAGGGACAGGGCCGGTGACGAAATTGCAAAGTACCGGAGCATGGTGCCTGATGACCGCAGGGGAGTGTTCTGGAGCTGCCTGATCGCGGCCGCTGCCTCGACCGACAGCGTTAAGGAGCAGTGCGTCATGCCTCCGGAGGCAGACACGGCCGAGTCTCTTGCGCAGAGCGGCGGAAAGCAGATCCCGACCGTGCTTGACGTGTTTTCGGGCAGGGACTCGCCTGATGAGCTCCTCAAAGCCATAGAGGAGGCTACTCCCGAGCCTGCCGACAACACCAGGAGGGCAGAGCTCCTCTCTGAGGCGTACTACTACCTCGGAAAGTACTACGAGCTCAGGGAGAAGCCTGACGAGGCGCTCCTGTGCTTCCGCATGTCGGCTGCGCAGAATGTCTTTGACTCGGCAGAGCACGGGCTTGCGGTACTTGAGCTGAGGCTCCACGGCGACACCAGGGTCCGTGAGCCGGACTGAGAGCCCTGCTCCCCGTAATTTCTTATTGCACCTGTTTTTGTGAAAAACGTAAATGCGTCTTCCTGTATATCTTGACTACGCGGCTACCACTCCGGTCGATCCGGCCGTTGCCGCAGAAATGGCAAAGTACCTGACGATTGACGGGGTGTTCGGCAACCCCGCCTCAAAGTCCCACCGCTACGGCTGGGAGGCCGCCGAGGCCGTCGACGAGGCGCGAAACAATATCGCCGCGCTCATCAACGCCGACTCCCGCGAGATAATCTTCACCTCCGGCGCCTCGGAGAGCGACAACCTGGCCCTCAAGGGCACTGCGCTCGCGAACCAGGGGAAGAAGAAGCACATCATCGTGAACGCGCTCGAGCACAAGGCCATCCTTGACACGGCCGACTTCCTCGAGAGGCAGGGCTTTGAGGTAACGAGGCTCAATCCGGGCCCCTCCGGAGTCTTCAACCCTGAGGACGTGGAGAAGGCCATCCGGCCTGACACCTTCCTTGTGAGCATCATGCACGTGAACAACGAGATCGGGTCGGTGCAGGATCTGAAGGCCCTCGCTGCGGTCTGCCATAAGCACGGAGTGCTCTTCCACTCGGATGCCGCGCAGAGCGCCGGGAAGGAGCGAATCGACGTACGCGACATGGACATCGACCTCATGAGCCTCTCCTCGCACAAGGTCTATGGCCCCAAGGGCATCGGCGCGATATTCATCAGGCGCATGCCGAAGGTCGATCTGGTTCCCCTGATCCACGGGGGCGGGCATGAGAGGGGCTACCGCTCGGGAACGCTCGCAACCCACCAGATTGTCGGCATGGGCGAGGCGTTCAGGCTCGCGAAGGAGAATTTCGACACCGAGATCCCGCGCCTCAGGGCGCTCCGCGACCGTCTCTGGGCAGGAATACAGAAGGTCGGAGGGGTAAGGGTGAACGGCTCGATGGAGCACCGCGTCGCCACAAACCTCAACGTGAGCTTCGAGGGCGTTGACGGCGACATGCTGATGGTCTCACTCAGGAACCTCGCGGTATCGACCGGATCAGCCTGCACCTCGGCCTCGGTCGAGCCCTCCTATGTGCTCCGCGCCATCGGCGTATCGCGCGAGCTGGCCCACGCATCAATCCGCTTCTCCCTCGGGCGCTTCACGACCGAGGAGGAGATCGACTACGCCGTCGGAGTCATACAGAAGGAGGTTCCGGAGCTCCGCAAGATGCCGAAGCCATTCTGAGGCATCCTTATTTCAGCAAAGCACAATGTCTGGCGGCCGGACATTCCGGCCGTTAATCTTTGTGTGCTCGGCATGAGCATTGACTATAGGGTGAAAGTCCCGAACTCGCCCGCTGGAGGGAAGAGTTAGCGAATCGCAAGGTGGTCGGAGTAATC
>ONIT01000103.1 GCA_900317945.1 uncultured Pseudomonadota bacterium | reverse complement strand
CTGTCATAACAAGGTCTGTCCGGCAGAATTCATGATTGAATCTCTTCGCTGTTCCGGCATTGTCTGACGCCGCTCTCGTGAGGGGGCGTGAATTGAAACGTCAAAAGGTGTGTCATGTTGGAAAGGCTTCTGTCAGTCAGGCCGTTCCATAATGAAAGCCGCGTCCCGCGAGTGGCGCGTGAATTGAAATGTTCATTGTTTCCTTTTTCAGCCGGAGCGTTTGCCCCGGCTTTATTTTTTTTCTCTCTCCCTGATTTTTTCTTCTGAAGGCCCGGCGGCGCGCGCTCTTCCGGGGAATTGCGCTGCCAGCTGGCAGGGCACGGGAGATGGCCCCTTCAGGGGAGGCTATTCAGCCTTTTCCGACGGTCCCTTGATCCTCTCCCACATTCTCCCGAGCTCTGCGGAGGTCTCAGGCGGGAGGGGCTTCATCAGGAACATCTTCTTGAGGAGCTCGTCCGGGAGGAAGATGTTCGGGTTGTTCCGGACCTCGCGTGACGCCAGGGGCTTTGAGGCGGGCACCGCGTTGAAGTAGCGGACATACGAGCTGATGCTTGCCATAATCTCAGGGCGGAGCAGGTAGTTCATGAACTTCTCCGCGTTCCCGGGATGGGCGGCGTCCCTGGGGATGGTCATCATGTCGTAGAAGAGAATCGCGCCCTCTTTGGGGATGATGTAGTCGACATGAATCTCGCTCCCGGACTCATTGGCCCTTTCCGCGGCCTGCAGGATGTCTCCGCTCCAGCCCACGGCCAGGCAGATGCTGCCGTCCGCGAGATCATCGATGTAGTCCGACGAGTCGAAATACTTTATGTAGGGGCGGATGCCAAGGAGCAGCTTCTCCGCCTTCAGGTACTCACTTTTGCCGCTGTCCTCCGTGCTGTGCCCCAGATAGTGGAGGGTAATCCCGATGATGTCGGTCGGGGAGTTGAGGACAGCGACGCCGCACTGGCTGAGCTTCTTCATGTTCTCGGGCTTAAAGAAGTAGTCCCAGGAGTCAGGCTTCGCGCCCTTCCCGAAGAGCTTCTCAAACCACACGGTGTTGTAGCCGATGCCGGTTGAGCCTATCTCGTAGGGGATTGCGTATTCATTCCCCGGATCAACGGCCTCAAGGAGTTTCATCTGCGCGGGATCGAGGTTCTTCCAGTTCGGGATGTTGTCCCGGCTGAGCTTCCGGTAGACGCCTGCTTTAATCTGCCTTGCCATGAAGTCCTGCGCCGGCACGACGAGGTCATACCCGGTGTGCCCCTTCATCACCTTCTCGTCGAGGACCTCGTCGCTGTCATAGAGCTCATAGGTAACCCTGATGCCGGTCTCCTGCTCGAAGTTCTGTATGGTGTAGGGCGCGATGTAGTCGCTCCAGTTGTAGACATGGAGAACCTTCTCCTCACTGGCATTGGCGCCTGGGGAGATGAGGCTGAGAATGCCTGAGATGGCGAGCGCGAATGCCCCGATATGTTTCATTTTCAAGACTACGGTAAGGCGAGCCTGAGGCATCGCACGATGCAGGCTATGTTATCACCTGAATGCCGCCATTGCTCATTTCAGCACCGGGCAGGGTTGAAGGTACAGGATTTTCCGGCGTCCGGGGAGATAGCACCTGAAAAGTGCCGGAGGCCTGGCTGTCTCCTCATTTTTTCTTTGGGAGCGGCTTTTCGGGGCTCCTGCTCCTGCTTTCTCTGTTCGGCTCCCGTCCCGGGCGCGGAGGGGATCCCGGAGTGCAGAGCCGGAGGGAGCGAGGCTGCGGGAGCTATTGCGAGGCTTTTCCTTCCGACCTGACTCTCTCCCAGATCCGTCCGATTTCCGCGGAAATCTCAGGCGGCAGGGGCTTCATCAGGAACATTTTCCTGAGGAGCTCGTCCGGGATGAAGATGTTCGGGTTGTTCCTCACCTCGCGCGAGGCGAGGGGCTTTGAGGCGGGAACCGCGTTGAAGTAGCGGACATAGGAGCTGATGCCTGCCATGATCTCAGGGCGCAGGAGGTAGTTCATGAACCTCTCCGCGTTCCGGGGATGCTGGGCGTCAGCGGGGATGGCCATCATGTCGTAGAAGAGTATTGCCCCTTCCTTGGGGATGATGTAGTCGACATGCGCCTCTTTCCCGGATGCGTTTGCCCGCTCCGCGGCCTGCAGCACGTCGCCGCTCCAGCCGACGGCGAGGCAGATGTCGCCGTCCGCGAGATCATCGATGTAGTCCGAGGAGTGGAAATACTTTACGTAGGGGCGGATGCTGAGAAGGAGATTCTCCGCCTCCCGGTAGTCGCTCATGTCAGTGCTCTGCGCGCTCCTACCCAGATAGTGGAGCGCCGTCGCGATTATCTCGGTCGGGGCATTGAGGAGCGTGACGCCGCACTGGCTCAGTTTCTTCATGTTCTCGGGCTTAAAGACGTAGTCCCAGGAGTCGGGCTTCGCGCCTTTCCCGAAGAGCTTCTCGAACATCTCAACGTTGTAGCCGATGCCCGTGGTTCCGATCTCGTAGGGGATGGCGTACTGATTCCCCGGATCAACGGCCTCCAGGAGCCTCATCTGCACGGGATCAAGGTTCTTCCAGTTCGGGATATTGTCCTTATCGAGCTTCCGGTAGACTCCCGCCTTAATCTGTTTTGCGAGGAAGTCAGATCCCGGCACCACAAGGTCATATCCGGTGTTCCCCTTCATTACCTTCTCATCAAGGACCTCGTTGCTGTCATAGATGTCGTAGAAAACCTTTATTCCGGTCTCCTGCTCGAAGTTCAGTATGGTGTAAGGCGCGATGTAGTCGCTCCAGTTGAAGACGCGGAGGACCTTCTCCTCCTCCCAGGCTGACGCTCCGGGAGAGAGAAAGCTGAGAATCCCTGCCGCTATGAGTGCAAATGCCCTGAAATGTTTCATTTTTCACGACTCCGCTAAGCGAGCCAGAGGCACACACAATCTTACTTGTCAAATGACGCAGGCCTCTGCCTTTCGCGCCGGCCAAAAATGCTAATATCCGGCCTGCAGCCCGGAAATGCCGCGGGACGCCCAGTGCGGGGCCGTTCATCACGGGCTCTGAGCCCGGGCCGGGGCCTCTCTGCAGCCGGGCTGGATCAGGGAGAGCCCTCTGAGACCTGGCTTCCGGCGCGGGGCCCAGTGCTCAGCTGTATCTTTTATATACAAACAAAGTGCCATGACCGCTCAAAGGAACCTCATAATTTACGGCGAGAACATCAGGGCCCTTAAGTACCTCCTTGAGGAGAGGGGGCTTAAGGGGAAGGTGGATCTCATCTACACGGATCCGCCGTTCGCGACCAACATCACCTTCACCGTAACGGACGGCAGGTCCTCAACCATCAGCAGCTCATCGCACGGGAGCGTTGCCTACACGGACAATATCCTTGGAGATGACTTCGTTAGCTATATAAGGGAAAGGCTCCTCCTCATGAAGGAGCTGCTCTCGGAGAAAGGCTCCATCTATCTCCATACTGACTACAAGATCGGGCATTACCTCAAGGTGATGATGGACAGCGTCTTCGGCATCGACAATTTCCGCAATGACATCACCCGCATCAAGTGCAACCCGAAAAACTTCAAAAGGCTGGGCTACGGGAACATCAAGGACATGATCCTCTTCTACACGAAGTCGAAGAATGCCATCTGGCATGAGCCGAAAATCCCCTACGAGGAGGCGGATCTCGAACGGCTCTTCCCCAAGACCGACAAAGACGGGCGGAGATATACGACAGTGCCCATCCATGCGCCTGGGGAGTCCAATAATCCGCAGAAGTTCAGGGGCATGCTGCCTCCCAAGGGGCGGCACTGGAGGACCGATGTGAAGGTCATGGAGGAGTGGGACGATCAGGGGCTCATCGAGTGGTCAGCAAAAGGGAACCCCCGGAAGAAGATTTTCGCGGATGAGCGGGACGGCAAGAGGGCGCAGGACGTCTGGACGGACTACAAGGATCCCATGTACCCGGTATACCCCACAGAGAAGAACATCGGCTTCATTGACCTGATTGTCAAAACGTCATCAGATCCGGGGAGCATTGTCCTCGATGCGTTCTGCGGCTCCGGGACAACGCTTGAGTCGGCGGCGAGGAACGGGCGCAGGTGGATTGGCATAGACAAGTCACCGCTGGCGATTGAGATCACCAGAAAGAGGATGGAGGCCCTGGGAAAGGTGGAGACTCTCTCCGGGCAGGGCACGGAGTTCATCGATCTGACGGAATGACAGGGATGCAGGCTCCGTCCGCGCGGCCTGCCTTTCCGTGAGCCTTCCTGCTCTCTGCCCTGAGGCGGGATTTCCGGGAGGGCTTCCCCGGTCTTCCCGGATGGTGTCCCTGGTTCCCATGTCCCGCCGTCCTCCGGAAAGTCTTGCCCTGCCGGAGGCCCTGTCATCCCGCGGCAGCGGTTTACCTTAAAATACGACAGCCCTTCTGAACACAAAGAGACGGAACAATATGCCTGCTTACTACAAAGCGATTCTTTCCACCTGGTGGAGTGAGGCCTGGGCGAAGGCCATGCTTTCAGAATTCACGCCCCGTGAGCTCGCTGAGGGCTGCCGGCTCCTCTCAGACCGCTGTTTCATGAGCGTCACCGCTGACGGGAAGGGCCCCCTGTACTTCGACACCGGCTCCGTCAAGGTGAAGCTCCGCCTCTCGCGCCTTTCCCCGAGGGAGAAGTCCGCGGCAAGGAAGATAGTCCTGCAGGACGGGGCGGGCTCCGGAGATCTGCAAAAGGGCATCATGAATGAGGCGCTCTGGGCAGCGCTGAGGCGCGAGGGCCTGTCACCGGAGCTCACGGACCGTGATGAGCTCTCATCCTGCAGCGGAAGGCCTGAACGCGGCTCGCGCTTCTATCAGGCGGCGGCACTCCTCTGCGCGGGACTGCTTGTGAGCTCGGATCCTGCGCTCATGTTCGCCTGGCGCGGGCTCAGCCTCTATGACGATCTCAATATACCGCGGCTTCCGGCAAGGCATCTCCCGAACGGGAACGAGCCTGCGGTCGTCATACGTGTCCCGGCCGCGTGGAGAGTCCTTCTCGCTGAGGCCGAGTCCCGGGTGCTCCCGCCGGAGGGACGCGCCATAGCGGAGCGCTGGGCTCCTGAGCCGTACGCGCTTGCCTGGCTTGTGAAGGAGCTGCCGCTAAGTGCTGACCTCCGCGCAGCCGAGGCGCTTGCGCCCAGGCTCCATGGATTCACCCTGACTGATTCCGGCCGCTTCAGGGAGCTGAGGGCCAGTCTTGAGCTTCCTGACGGAAAGGCTGAGACCCCGGTGATTTCCTTTGAGAAGATCTGGCCCGTACAGGAGGAGAGTCTCAGGACCTATCTGGCGGAGCACCGGGAGGAGTGCCTCTCGCTCGGGGTGGAAAACACGCTGACCCGGGGGATCTTCGATGAGGCGGAAAGGCTCTGCCAAGGATTTTTTGTCACAAACTTTGACATCCTCGGGGGAATCGATGAGGGGCCGGCAGTCCACGCGCTCTGCCTGCGCGCCGCGGCCGCCATGTCAAAGTACCCGAGGCTCCTTTTCTCCCTCCGCGGAATCAATTTGCTCCCCTACGCGGAGTACCACAGGACCCATGTGCCGGAAAGCCCGGCGCCCAGGCGCAGGAGGAGCAGCCGGCGAGGCGGGGTGTGGGGCGATGACGGCTCATCCTGGCGGGATTATGGCCGCTGGGATGACGGCAGCTGGGATGATGAGAGTGACGATGACTATGGCTTCCATGATCTCGGGGCGCCGGATGGCACCGGGAGCCGGGCGCCTGACGAGCCTGGCAGCGCGCCGTGGGTCAGGGTGTGGCTCAGCCGCGCCGGCGTCAGCTCGGACGGCGAGGGCGAGGCCGGGGCAAAGGCCATCCTGCGCGAGGGCAGGGCCGGGGAGGCCGCCTTTGATCCGGAGAGGCATCTTGTCAGCATGGGCATCACCGGCGAGTTCGGCGACGTCAATACGGTCACGCTGGCATTCCCGCAGTACGGCAGCAGGGAACGCGGCCTTATAAGCGCCATGCTGCATCTGTATCCGGAGTGCCTTGAGGAGCTCAGAAAAGGCGCTGTAGGCTCGGATCTGCAGAAGCTCTTCAGCGATTACGGGATCCCGCTCCTTCCTGACGGGGAGGAGCAGGCTGCAGACTCCCTGAAAGGCCCTGACAGCGCGGATGAGTGCGCGCTGATTATCAGGCTGTCGCAGATCCTCTCTGATGCCCCGGCGCTCCTCCTCAGATGGCGCGGGTTTGACATAGATGACGGGGAGAGCCTTGATCCCCGGAACCTCCCGGCTGATGCGCTGCTTGAGGTCTGCGCCCCTGGGGAGGCGGCGCGGAGCCTCATCGGCCTCTTCATCCCTGATCCGCTGAAGGCGCCGCTCACGGAGGCGGCATAGGCTGGCCTGTCCTGGAGAAGGGCGGCTCTGTCAGGGTAAGCACAGGAAAACAGGAGGACAGGGAGGAGAAGTCCGCGCTCCTCTCTCTGAGGCCCCTGACCTGCGCGCAGGCGTCCGGGCTCGCCGAGGGACTTGACCGTGATTACCTTATCCTCCGGCGGCTCTGCGGAGAAGGGAAGTTCTCCGGGGAGCTTTCCTCCCTCATGAAGCACACTGACGCGGAGCTCACCGGAGGGACGCTCACAGTGGACGGCACTGACGTGAGCGATCGCGCGGGTTCCGATCCGCTGCTTACCGCCGTCATCCTGAGGCTCGCCCAGGCGGTAAGCGGCTCTCCGGCGCTCCTTTTCGTGTGGCGCGGCCTGCCGCTCGGGCTCGCCTCCCTGGGGGAGATCCTGGCGGAGCTTCACGGGAAATCACCGGATGCGCCGTTCATGATGATGCCGCCTGGGAAGCCTGACGCGTATTTCCTGAAGACGGTTGAAAACTCATACGGCTTCTGGCTGCTTGAGCCTCAGGGCAGCCTCCATTGGTGGGGCAATGAATGGACTGACCGCCTGTCGAACACTGACTGGGACAAAAAAGGCGTCAGGGCGAAGGCGGAGAAGATTCTGAAGAGCGGTCTTATGGGGGAGCTCCGCTTTTTCCCGAACCAGCTTGCCTTCTGCTGCAGCGGCAAATGGAAGGCGGGAGGGCTGAGGCGCCTCACTCTCCGCTACCATGAGCTCAAGGAGGAGGACAAGGAGCAGATCCTGGAGTTTTTCCGGGACCGCCCGGGCCTTGCGAAGGCCCTGGGGCAGGGCTACCTTGACCGCAGCTTCCTGAAGTTCGCCAACGAAAGGAGCATCAGGCTATCGGGCGGCCGGTACGGCGAAGATCCGAGGTGGACGGACACTGGCGGCTGCACGGATGATGAGCGCTGCGCCTTCATACTGCTGCAGGCGCGCCTGCTTGACAGGGATCCGTCGCTCATGTTCCTCTGGCGCGGCCTTGACATAAGGAAGGAGCTCGGGCTCAGCGCGGGGGCCCAGCTGCAGGAGCCCGATGAGGAGGCGCTCCGCGCGTATGATGAGGCTGACGCCCGGAAAAGGCGGGGGAAGGAGGCGCCGCGGCAGGCCGGGGCAGATGATTTCCTCAGGAGGAATTTTGCCCGCCGCCTCATCGCGAACCTGGCAGATGACGCCATAACCGGCTGGCAGCGGGACGCGGCAGCATCGCGCATCGCGGAGCCGGATTTTAGCGGCGAAAAGCTCTCGGCCGGCATCCTCGTAAGGCACGGCCGCAGCTCCTCGGACCGCGCCTCGCTTTATCTTGAGCCTCTTTCGGAGGAGGAGCGGCAGACTGTTCTCCGTGAGCTCAGCGGGGATCCGCACGCGCTCACGCAGCTCCAGGTCGGAAAGCTTGACGAACGGTTCGCTAAAAGGCTGCAGTCCCTCGGCGTGCCGCTTATGTGCGGCGACAGCACCGGGGATCGCATGAAATGCACCTGCGAGGTCTCGCTCACTGGGGTGTGCCGCCATGAGATCGCGCTCCTCAGGCGCACGGCGCAGCGCGCAATGGCTGATCCCGCGCTTCTCTTCCGGATGCGTGGGTTTGACCTCAGGTCAGAGCTGGAGAGGCTCGGCCTGGAGAAGGGCACTGCTCCCTCCTGGATGAGCCCGTCTGCCCTCCTTCAAATCCATCCGGAGCTTGACTCCGGGGACGGGCAGAAAATGCTCCCCGAGGACGCGCTTTACCACCTCAACCGCCTGAGCTTCGCGAAGGTCCCCGCGGGGCTTCTCGGCTCAGCCTTCATGCTCCTTCAGGAATCCCCCTCCGGCTTTGGAGGCGCTGACCTGAGGGGAGCGGTCCTTAAGGCCATCGATGCCGCGGGTGAGTGCGCGGCGGACATGGCAGGGTCAGAGACCGAAATCTTGAGCCTTCCGGATTTCGGGAGGTGCCGCGCGGAAATCGGTGAGGACGGACGCCCGGCAGACGCAGGCGATGCCGGGGCGGGGAGCGTTTTCAGGATAACCCCTGAGGACCGGGATCCGGCCGCGGGAAGGTATCTCGCGGATCAGCTCCATGTGGGCGTGAGCCAGCTTGACCGGGTGATCCCGGAGAAGGCGCATGCTGAGTACAGGGGCTCAGCGTGGACCGCGCCCGCGGGCATCTTCTCCTTTGAGGAGATGCACAGCCTTCCATCCGGAGTCTTCAATGGGAAAATCACCGCAGAGGTCCTCGGCAGGGCAGGAACCGCCGCGGAGGCGATGTACGCGCTCTGCTCCCTTGCAAGGAAGCTCGTCATCGCATGCGCGGTGATGCCCTGTCCTCTGCGTCCGGAGGCCGGCAGTCAGTCCGTGATGTGGATCCCCTGCCTGCTCTCCCGGGAGGTGCTGACGCTTACAGCGCGTGCCGGCATGCTCGCGGGGAGGCTCCTCCTCGGGAGCGTGATTCTACCCGGGAAAAAGTCAGGCCTTAAGGCGAAAGAGTTCAGCGACGCGGGCTTCGGAGCGTACTGCCTCGGGCTTTTCATAACGGATCTCGTGAGAAAGGGAGCCATGAGGAGCATAGGCTCCGCGCAGAGCGCGTGGAACCGCGCCATGAGCGACACTCCGGAGCTCCTCCTCATGACGCTGAGCTTCTGGCAGGCTGCTGAAATCAGCCCCGCCGTGCTTGAGCGCATGGAAAGGCCCCTGGGTGAGTGGCTCGCGCCGCTCTTCATGAGCCTCACCGGCATGCGGCCGGTCCTTATACTCGGAACCTCAGCCGGCCCGGACTCCGGCACCGCGTCAGCAGAGGAAAGGCTCCGCGCCGGCGGAGAGCAGGCCATTTCTGACGCGGAGAGGGCTGAGGATGAGGAGGCGGAGAAAAAGAGGAAAGGCGCGGGGAAGGCTGAGGACGCCGGTGACGCCTCTTTTGGGTACAGCGTGCAGGCGGAGGTTTCCCTTGGGTTCATCGACCGCGATGACGGGCGCTATGTAAGCTACGCTGAGGTAATGGGGCTTGACGCCGGGAAGCGCGGCGAGTGCCGCACCGCGGCAGCGAGGATCTCGGCGCTTCTTCCGGAGGCCGCAGAGATAATCTCGGGAAGGTCCGAGCACGCGGTGCTCCCGCTTGAGGCGCTGCAGAAGG
>ONIT01000104.1 GCA_900317945.1 uncultured Pseudomonadota bacterium | reverse complement strand
ATTACTCCGACCACCTTGCGATTCGCTAACTCTTCCCTCCAGCGGGCGAGTTCGGGACTTTCACCCTATAGTCAATGCTCATGCCGAGCACACAAAGAAAAGGCAGGGATTTCCCTGCCTCTGCTGCTCTGATACATGCGGGATCTTTCTCAGATCCCCATGATCATCCTAAAACGGGACGTCCTCATTGTCGATGTTGTCGAGATCGTCCGCCATCGCCGGCTCCTTGGGCATGGGCTCGCTGACCTTTGGTGCCTGCGGCTTTGCTGCCGAAGGGGCGGAGCCTGCCATCGGGGCAGGCTCGGGAGCTGCCTTGGGAGCGCCAGAGGCAGGAGCGGTGTACGGGGAGTAGCCGCCCTGCGGGCGTGAGGAGTAGCCTGACTGCCCGGAGGGCTGGCCGTAGCCGCCCTGCTGCCCGCCGTAGCTCCTGCTCCCGTACTGGGAGGATCCGTATGGCCTCTGCTGACCGCCGTAAGACCTCTGCTGCGGGCGCTGCGCGGGAGCCTGGCCGTAGCCGCCCTGGGGAGCGCCGTAGTCATCGCCGCCCTGCTGAGAGTAGTCGTCACCTGACGCTGCGCCGCTGAACTCGCCGCCTCCCTGGGGTCTCGTGGAGGAGAGCATCTGCATTTCAGTGCCGATGATCTCGGTGGTGTAATGGGTTACATTCTGCTGATCAACCCACTTCCTGGTGGAGAGGCGGCCCTCGACATAGACCAGTGATCCCTTGTGGAGGAACTGGGCCGCCACCTCAGCAAGGCGCTTGAAGAACACGCAGCGGTGCCACTCGGTCCTGGTCTGGACCTGGCCGTTCATGTCACGCCAGCCCTCAGTCGTCGCAAGCGAGATGTTGCAGATGGGCGTATCCTGGTTCGAGCGCCTCATGTCAGGCTCAGCGCCGAGATAGCCAACGAGAATTACTTTGTTGATGCCGCGTGCCATATCTCTCTCCCTTTCAGAACAAATCTAATTTGTTTCCGGACGCACGGCTGCTCCGGAACATGCCCCGAATGTAAACGTTTTATGAATTATACATAGCTTAAGCCGCCCATTCAATTTTATGGACGAGGAAAAGCCTCTTTTTGGGGCACATTGCGACATAGCATGACCGGCAGTGCCATACATAGCCTGCCGCGGCGCCCCATATATGAAGACTGCCCCGTTTCCCAGAATAAAAAGATGCGGCATCACATGATGAGGATCCCGCCACGCTATGCTCAGGAGCCTTCAGGCGCCCAGGGCTCAGCCTCTGAGCCGCATCCCGGGATCTCAGTGCGCGCTGTCCCAGTCCGGCCCGATGCCAATTCCGACATCGAGCGGTATGGAGAGCGTCATGACATTCCTCATGATGTCAGCGACTCCATTCGCGACTTCCTCAGCCGCGTCGTGCCTCACCTCCATCACGAGCTCGTCGTGGACCTGCAGCGAGAGCCTCACGGGCTTATCCTCAATGAACTTCGCCACCTTCACCATCGCGAGCTTGATAAGGTCGGCAGCCGAGCCCTGGAGCGGTGCGTTGGTCGCGACACGCTCCGCCGCGCGGAGCGCCATGCCCTTCCCCTGGATGCCGGGGACGAAGAGGTGCCGCCCGGTGATGGTCTCAACGTAGCCCGTGCGGTGCGCCGTCTCAAGGAGATCTGAGATGAAGGTCTTCACCTTGGGGAAGCGCGAGAAGTAGAGCGCGATGTAGTCGGCCGCGTCCTTCCGGTCAATCCTGAGGCGCCGCGCGAGCCCGAAGGCGCCCATGCCGTACATCAGGCCGAAGTTCACGGCCTTCGCTTTCCGCCTCTCGTCAGGCGTTACCTCGTCCATGGTCTTCCCGAAGATTTCCGCGGCGGTGTGGCGGTGGATGTCCGCCCCCGAGAGGAACGCCTTCCTGAGCCCCTCGTCCCCGGAGAGCTCGGCCATGAGGCGGAGCTCAATCTGCGAGTAGTCGCAGGAGACGATATCCCAGCCCTCCTCCGCGGCGAAGGCCTTCCTGATGAGGCGCCCCTCCTCGGTCCTTGCGGGGATGTTCTGGAGGTTCGGATCGCTCGATGAAAGGCGCCCAGTCGAGGTCCCGGTCTGGTTGAAGTTGGTGTGAACGCGGCCTGTCACATGATCGATAAGCCCCGGGAGCACGTCGGAGTAGGTGCCGCGGAGCTTCGCGAGTCCCCGCCACTCGAGGACGGTCCCGGCAAGGGGAACGGCCGGCGCGAGATCCGAGAGGATGTCCTCCTTGGTGGAGTTCTGCCCGCTCCCGGTCTTCTTTGAAGGCTCCACGCCGAGCTTCCCGTAGATAATCTCCCCGACCTGCTTCGGGGATGCGATATTGAACTCGGTGCCCGCCTCCTCGAAGGCGCGCTTCTCGAGCCTCTCCATTCCCTCGGCGAACTGCTTCGAGGCCTCGCTGAGCGCGGGAACCGAGACACTGGCGCCGGTCCTCTCCATAAGGGAAAGGACCGCGATCAAAGGCTGCTCGACCTCATAGTAGGTCTTCCGGCTCCACTCCGCGGACTCAATTTCTGATTTGAGCTTTTCGGAGAGCGGCAGCACGAGCTCCGATGAGCGCATGAGGAGTTCGTTCTTCTCATCGTCAGTCTTCTCAGGCGCCTTTTTCCGGCCGGCGCTCTTTTCCTCAGGGAGGAAGGAGATGTCTCCGGCATAATGCCGCTCAGCGCTCTCCCTGAGGGAGTAGCCCCTCTCTGCGGCGTTCAGCACATGGTCCATCAGCATGGTGTCCAGGAGGAACCCCTCTGGCCTCACTCCCTCATGGAAGAGGACGTTCATCAGGCGCTTCAGGTCATGCCCGGCCTTCACGGCTTTCGGATCCTCGAGGAGAGTACGGAGCGCGCTGAGCGCCTCCTCCTTCGTGATCCCCTCCTGCTGGCTGAAGAGATCGTCTGAAGATCCGGCTGACTCCGAGAACCTCACGAGCACTGTCCTCTCCCCCGCTGAAATGGAAATCGCGCTGAGCGTGCTCTCCACAGGCGATGAGACGGAGCACTCCGGGAAAATGGCGAAGGGGCCCTCATTCCCGAGAGCCTTCAGGTGAGAGGCGAGCTCGTCCGCGGTTCTGACAACCGTGCGCTCAAAGACGCGCTCCGGCTCAGGCGCAGCCTCCGGCTTTGCCGCGGACTCGCCAAGATGCCCCAGGGCCTCTGTCCGGAGATCACGGAGATCGAGCTCGTCAGCTATGGCGAAGACCTTCTGCCAGTCGGGCTCGCCTGGTGTGAGGGACTTCAGGGTAAAGCCAAGAGGCACGTCGGTCTTAATGGTGGAGAGGACCTTGGAGAGCCTGATGGTCTCAAGCTGCGCGATGAACGACTCGTGGAACTTCCCGGCGCCCCGGAACCCCAGGGCCTTCGTCTCCTCCGCGCCTGCCGCCGCGACCTTCTCGATGCCGCCGAAGGCGTTGAGGACCGCGGCCGCGGTCTTGGGGCCGGCGCCCTTCATCCCGGGGATGTTGTCCGAGGAGTCGCCCGCAATCGCGAGATAGTCCGCGATGAGCTCCGGCGGGACGCCGAACTTCTCAATCACTCCCTCTCGGTCAAGGACGGTCTCCTTCATGGTGTCGTAGATTTCGATGCCGTTCTTCACGAGCTGCGAGAGGTCCTTGTCCCCCGAGCAGATCATGATCCTGACATTCTCCTTCCCCGCCATGGCGGCAAGCGTGCCGATGGTGTCGTCGGCCTCGACCCCGGGCTCCTGGAGGACAAGCATGCCGAGGGCCGCGGAGATGTCGCGGACATAGGGGAACTGCGCGCTGAGGTCCTCGGGAACCGGCGGCCTCGTCGCCTTGTACTCCGGATAGATTTTGTTCCTGAAGCAAGTCTCGCGCTGGTGCGGCGCGTCAAAGACCATGATCTCCGGGACTCCCGGGTACTTCTTGAGGAGGTTGCTGATCATCTTCGAGAACGACAGGACCGCTCCGGTTGGAAAGCCCTTTCTGCTTGTGAGCCCCGCGCGCTGCGTCGCGAAGAACGCCCTGAAGAGGAAGGATGATCCGTCAATTACGATGCACTCTGGATTCATGAGTTCTCCTGCTTTGCTTTCCCTTGTGTCTCTGCCTCACGCGCTTTCCCGCGGCTTAAAGGCGCTGCCGCACCGTTCCCCGCCAGCCTTCCCCGGATGATTCTCCCGAGGGAGAGCCCCATGCTGCAGAACATCAGGCAGAGGAGCGCGTTGCTTACAAAGAGTATGAGCACCAGCGCGCTCCCGCCATCGACAAGGACCATGGCATAGGACTGGACGTATGCTGAAAATGAGGTGAAGGCGCCCAAAAAGCCCGTAACCAGGAGGCTTTTGAGATACGCGCTCTTAATCGCCAGTCCCATGATGAGCCCTGCCGCAAGGCATCCCACGATGTTCACGAGGTCTATAGGGAAGAGCGGGAGGACTACATTGCGCGCGCCGAGGGACTTCAGCTCCTCCCCGGTGAGCGTGAGGATGAGGAGCCTTGAGACCGCTCCCAGTGCGCCGCCTGCGAGCACTGCCGCTCCGGACAGCATGGTTTTCCGAATATCCATCAGACGAGCATCTCCGTTGCGGCCAGCCCCAGGACAAAGCCCAGGGGGCAGATCACGAGATTGGCGAGGAAGAGGATCGTGCCGCGGCGGATCCCGCCCTTCTCCCCGCCCTCAATACCGGAAATGGAGGACGTGGCGAGCGACGACCAGGTGGTGAGCCCTCCGAGGAGCCCAGTTACGAGGAAGACGTTGACGGGCGACGTGGGGCTCTCTGAGAAGCCCGGCACGGCAAGGAGCGCGCCTCCTGTCATGCAGCCCACCAGGTTCACCGCGAGTATGCCCCAGGCGAACTTCCCGAGGTACCGGTCAGAAATGGAGGTCACGATCCAGCGGATGAGCGCGCCGATGGCGCCGCCGAGGGCCGTGCAGACAACTGCCTCTGTGATCATTTTTGCGCCCCGAGGAGGATTTTTATGATTTCCGCGGAGACCATGAGCCCGACTGAGGCGGTTACGGCCATCGACTGCCCGAAGCGCAGGCGGTCAGGCGCGTAGATGTCCGTGAGCTCCTGATACTCTGTCTCGCTCATGATGCTCTTGGGGAGCACTGCGCTCTCGGTGCTGTGCACCAGAGTTACCCCGAACTTTTTCCCGGCGCCCTTCGGAAAGCCCCAGCGGGAACGGAGCTCGGTCCTGAGGCATGACGCCAGGCGGTCATTGGCGGAGAGCCCGAGGTCAACCGACACAATCTTCGAGGGATCGGTCCTCCCGCCCGCGCCGCCCGCGGAGATTACCGGGATACTGTTCTTAACGCAGTAGGCGATGAGCGCCGCCTTGTCCGGGACGCTGTCGATGGCGTCAGAGACCGCCGAGGTCTCCGGCGTGATGATGGAGGAGACGTTCTCCTTCGTGAGGAGCTCGCGGCGCACGGAAAGATCAAGCTCAGGGTTGATATCCATGAGGCGCTCGCCGAGGACCTCAGCCTTGCCGCGCCCGACAGTGGAGGTAAGGGTGTGGAGCTGCCGGTTGATGTTCCCGAGCTCTATCGCCTCTGAGTCAACCAGGGTAAGGTGCCCGACGCCGCTCCTTGCGAGCGACTCCGCGGCCCAGGAGCCGACGCCGCCGACGCCGATGAGGCACACTCTTGAGTCGCGGAGCCTCCTGAGCCCCTCAAAGCCGTAGAGCGCGGCGATGCCGCGGAACCTTCCGATGTAGCCTTCTGAAAAATTCAATGGAGCCTCTCAGGGACGCGGCGCCCCGCACAAATGGGAAAAGCCGCATAGTTTGCGGGAAAAGCGGCCGGCACTGCGATCATGCCGGAGCACGGAGCTTATTATAAAGCCACAGCAGGAAAGCTGAGGAGAACGGAACAGAATCCGGAGAAGAGGCTTCCACGGAGAAAAGGCAGAGGCCGCCCCATGAGGCAGCCTTCTCTGTCAGGCCCGCGCGAGCTCGGTCCTTGCCCTCGTGTCCCCGAGGTCCGCGGCCTTCGAAAGCCAGGAGAGGGCGCGGTCAGGATCATCGTTATCGAAATAATAGTCCGCGAGGTAGCGCGCCCCGACGGCGCTTCCTCCCTCAGTGCCTTTCCGGAGGAGGCGAAGCCCGGTGCTCTCGGAGTGCTTCACGCCGAAGCCCCGGAGGTAGGCGCGCCCGAGCTCGGAGGCTGCGTCAGCGGAGCCAAGCTCCAGGGCCTTCGCGAGTATGGCGCAGGCGTCTCTTTCAGTTGCGCCCTCGACATTGCCCGCCATGATTTTCCGCGCCTCAGAAACAAGGAGGACCGCGACGCCGGCGCAGACGCATCCGCCGCAGCCCTGGGCGGTCCGCCGGTCCTCCTCCTCGAAGGCGCTCTCCGCCGCGGCGGCGCAGGCTGACTGTGTGCCTGCCTGAGCGGGAGCTGCCGACGCGCAGACGGCGGCTGCGGAGATAAGTCCGGAATTGATGAGCTTTTTCAGGAATCCTGGCATAAATCTCTCCATACATACAACATTGTACTTAAACTAATATCAGCATAAAGCCGGATTTTTTCAAGGGAGAGCCGGAAAAGAAACTGAAGCAGATCAAAAAAACGATCTACAGCTGTTCCCCTGCCTCTGCGGAGAAGTCTCAGGAAACCGGGAGGCAAGGATCTGCCGCACCCTGTGCCGCATCCCGCTGCGCTCTGCGCTAAGATAATCCCGGAGAGGTGAATATGAGGCTTATTGAGCGAAGGTCCTATCTGAGGCAGCTTGAAAGCGTCCGGGGAGTTCCGGACATCAGGGTGCTCCGGGGAGTGCGCGGCTCCGGGAAGACTGAGCTGCTCTCTGACCTCGCGCATCAGATCTCACTGAGCGATCCCAACGCCAATATAATCCGGGCAGAGCTCAGGGACTCCCCGGAGCTACGCGATTACGGCGCCCTGCACTCCTTCGCCGAAGAGAGCTTCCTCGAAGGGAAGGAAAACTGCCTCCTCATTGACGACGCCGACCTCTGCCCCTCAGTTGAGCTGGCGCTCGCGAGCCTTCACGCCATGGGAAAGTTCGACATCTACATCACCTGCTCCGGTGACTTCCTCTCTCTGAGCCCGCTCGGGACGCTCCTTACCGGCCGCACCTTTGACATACCGGTATTCCCCTTCTCGTTTTCGGAGTTCCTGGAGCAAAGCGGCAGTCCTGACCGCTGCGCGGCCTTCCGGGAATATATGGCCCGGGGCGGGATGCCGGGCTCATGCCTCTGCGGGAGCAGTGAGGAGCGGCAGCGCTGTGTCAGGAAAGAGGTTCTGGAGAGCGTCTTCCGCGATATAGGCGCAAACGGCCGTGTAAGGAACAAAGGCCTCCCAGAAAGGCTCACCCGCCATCTCCTCCAGAATGCCGGACGCCCCATGACCGTGAAGGAGATCGCCGCAGAGCTGGGCGCCGCAAAGGGGAGGAAGCCGGTGAGTGGAACCGGTACAGCCCTTGAGCTCCTCTGCAATGCCTGCGCCTTTCACCGGATACGCCAGCTTGACATCCGCTCCGTGTACCGGCTCTTTCCGGAAAGCCTGTATTATCCTGTCGATCCCTCTTTCTTCCATGCCCTCCCCGGAGTCAGGGAGCCGGATCCCGTTCAGGTTCTCAGAGCCATCGCGGCCGTTGAGCTGATGCGCCGCGGGTATGAGGTGTGGACCGGCGTGCCGGGCGGGAATGATGCTGATCTCATAGGAATAAAGTTCGGCGAAAGGCTATGTCTAAAGGTTTCCGGTATCATAGACAGCAATGAGGCGCTCCTGCGTGAGGCCGCGCCGCTCCATGAAATCCGCGATGGCTCTGAGAGGCTCATCCTCGCAAAGACCCGAAAGCCGGAGCAGCAGTATGAGGGCATCAGGGTCCTCGATATCGCGGACTGGCTTCTCTCACCGGAGCCGGAGAGCTGAAAGCATTGCATTCAAAGAGCGCACGCTTTAAGGAGAACAGAAACAGATGATCCGTGAAATAGTGAAAGACCAGGAGTTCCTGCAGCAGCCCTCAACAGCCGCCACGACTGAGGACAGGGAGTCAGGGCAGGATCTCCTCGATACGCTCATCGCCCATAAGGACCACTGCGCGGGGCTCGCGGCCAACATGATCGGAGTCTCGAAGACCATACTTGCCGTGGTGTTCAGGAACAGATTTGTCCTGATGTACAACCCCGTCATCACCGGGCACAGCGCAGCCTCCTTCGAGGTCAGGGAAGGCTGCCTCTCACTCCCCGGGGAGCAGCCTGTTAAAAGGTATGAGCAGATTGAGGTGGAGTACCTGGACGCTGACTTCAGGAAGAAGCGCCGGGTATTCACCGGGCTCACCGCGCAGGCCGTGCAGCACGAGATGGATCATTTCACTGGTAAGCTCATCTGAAAGAGATCCCGCAGACTGTTGACCTCTTGCCCTGAATGCCGGCATTCTCTGAGAGCAGAAGCCCGGATACGCGGGCATCAGACAGAGACGGAAACGCCGCAGCGTGAAAACAGGGAGAGCCTTTGAATCTCAGTGATGAATTTCTGAAGGAAAATGAAGAATTCGGAAGATGGCGGTGAGGGTGGGATTTGAACCCACGTTAGAGCAAGCTCTAAACATGATTTCGAGTCATGCGCTTTCAGCCACTCAGCCACCTCACCGTGAAGCGACGCGTTATTATAACTCTTTCAGCCTCAGAATCAAGACAGCGCGATCAGAAAGGGATTCAGTCAGGATGAGACATGAAGCCTCTCGTGCAGCCGTTTCAGTCCATACTGAAAGAGTCCCTGGTGTACCTGCAGTCGATGATGTACTTTTTCCCGTAGCGGCTGCGGAGAATTTCAGCTGACTGCAGCAGCATGGCCACAAACTCGTTAAGCTCCTCCTCTGAATGAAATCCGTGATCGGAAAACTCAAGCGGAGTATTGACGTAAAGGCTGTCAAATATGTCCTGAACCCTGAGCAGAAGTGAGCAGAGCTCCTGGTCGCCTTTCAGCTCATCAGGCAAATCATTTTCGACCAGCACACCGCTCGTGTCATAGTTCCAGATCGGATAGCACTGATACTCAAGGGAATATTTCAGTGTATTCATTTTTGCATCCTCCCTTGGTACAGATTAGTTGTCACAATGCACAATTGTCTCAATACAGACTTCAGCATTGTTGTAATTTATGCCTGAATTTGCTGGCCGGCAGGGCTTTTTCATCAGGCTTTTGTGCCACTCCGGCTTTTGTGCCACGCCTTTTGTGCCACTCCGGCTTTTGTGCCACGCCTTTTGTGCCACTCCGGCTTTTGTGCCACCGAAATGATGGCAGACTGCAATCAGCTCCGTACTTTCCTGCCCTGCGGTCTTTCTTTTTTGCCTGTTTATGTATAATATTTGCATAAATATTCACGGCGGTGGCTATGAAACTCGGAGAAAAGCAGAAGGACCTCGTAATCGCGTTCAGGGAGATCCTCAGGGAGGAGAAGTACTGCTCCCAGGGCGAGATAGCCGACGAGCTCGAGAGGAGAGGCTTCCCGGTGAACCAGTCCAAGGTCTCAAGGATGCTCGCGAGGTTCGGCGCCGTAAGGATGCGCAACCAGAAGAACGAGACGGTCTACTGCCTGCCGCAGGACCAGCTCTCGCCCGCGATCACCTCGCAGATTAAGTCCTGCATCACCGACATCGACCACAACGCCTACCTCATCGTCATCCACACCACCCCGGGCGCGGCGCAGCTCATCGCGAGGATCATCGACTCCCTGGGGAACGCCGAGGGCATCCTGGGGACCATCGCGGGAGACGACACCATCTTCGTAACCCCTTCATCGGACGCCTCAATCGAGGATCTCACCGAGTCGATAAGGGAGCTCCTCTCCTGAGGGGCTGCTGAAGCAGGCGGATTCCTGATGCCCTGAAGCTGCAGGAAGACAAAGAGACAGGCACAGGCAATCGAGTAGGCGGATGTTTTAGCATCACACCTCTCACAACACCGTACGTGCGGATCCGCATACGGCGTTTCCAGCTTGAATAGGCTAATCCCACCTGT
>ONIT01000105.1 GCA_900317945.1 uncultured Pseudomonadota bacterium | reverse complement strand
GAAATGGCAACTCTGAACCTGACACCATGCGAGACACTTGGCAAATGGAACTATGTTGTAAAGCCGCAGATTTAGAATTTGTTTTTTAACAAATCCTAAGCACCTCAGTTTGCCCGGCCGCCATGTTCTGAATCCCGGAGCACTTGGCAGGCACCGCATGAAACCTGCGGCATACTCCGAACCTGTCGCCCGACAAAAGGTCCGGAGCCTCATCACAGCTCCGAGTATTTCTGCGAGTCTCTCACGAGCCTCATCCACTCCTCGTCATCGACGGCCCTTATGGGAACGCCGATGTTCTCCACCGAGACCGGGCCGTCAAGCAGCTCTTTAAGGGCTTCCGCGGATCCGCCAAAGTACTCTTTCTTAAGAATGCTGAACGCAGCAATCCTCTCCGGGGTAACCCGCTCGTCACTCATCAGGATGCAGAGAAGATCCTTCCGGCTTTTCCGCCTGAAGCTGATTTCAAGATCATGCACCTTCTTTTTCTCTGCCTCATCAAGCGCTGAGGACACGCCTCCGGCGAGCTCGCCAAGCGCGCTCCCCAGAGCACTGAAAAATCCCATCTCTTCCATCCCTTCCGCTGCCCTGCCCGTATCCTCTCTAAGCATACGACTTTTTATGAGTCAGGATCGTTTTATCTCTCAGGGCATTACAGCCGGCAGGCGGAGATGCGCAAAGACCAGGCTGCCACCGCGCAGGCTCATGATGAAGTACGCGAATGGCATGACGGCCCAGCTCAAATGGCAGGCGTCAGAGGCAATATTCCGCCGACAGAGGTTAGGTTCGTTTTGCAAACTGTCCCCCGATCATCTATCCTTTATTGCAGGAATAATATGCAGTGAGGGCACAGCCATGGCAGCATTGTCAGCAGCAGGGGAACGGCTTCGTCCAGCCACAGGCAAAGAGAATTTCAGGAATCTCATCCAGAACGGATGCTACTACGTCGACAAAACGCAGTACCTGAGAACAATTTTTAATTATGGCAACGACCGCCTTCTTATGCTGCGCCCCAGGCGTTTCGGCAAGACGCTGATGATGAGCACCATCAGGTACTTCTTTGAGATGAACTATGAGAATCCCGGTGACACCTCTTTGCAGCAGGAGCTTTTCAAAGGGCTTGATGTCATGAAGGACGCGGAGTTCTGCCGCAGGCACATGGGACAATACCCAGTGATCTCCCTGTCGCTCAAGGACGCGGCTGGCCTTAATTTCAGGAACGCCTGCGAACGGCTTGGCGAGACCGTATACAACCTTGCCTACAGCTTCACATGGCTTATGGACAGCAAAGTTCTGAAGGATGGCGGGAAAAAAGACTTCAGCAGGCTGCTTGACCACGATCAGCTATGTTCCGGAAACGAGAGTTCCATAAATATCCTTCAGTCATCGCTGTTTATACTTTGCAGAGCACTGTTCGAGCATTGTGGAAAAATGCCGCTTCTTCTCATTGACGAGTATGACGTCCCTCTTCAGAAAGCGGCCATGGGCGGGTACTACGAGCCGATGAGCAGTGTGATAAGTCCAATGCTCAGCATGGCGCTGAAATCCAATGATTACATTTCCCTGGGAATTCTGACCGGATGCCTCAGGGCAACGAAAGAAGGCATCTTTACCGGCCTTAACAACTACTCTGTCGACTCAGTGCTGTCAGATGATGACAGCCTGTCTGCAGCATTTGGCTTCACACCGGATGAAGTCAATTCCATGCTCTCGTACTACGGCCTCGTAAACCTCTATGATCGGGCCAGGGACTTCTACGATGGCTACAGGATCGGCTCAAAAGAAATATTCTGTCCATGGGACGTGACATGCTACGTATCCGATCTCCTGAAGCCCCGCGCCAAAGGGCCAGAGTCATTTGCTCCGCCTGCCTACTGGAACAATACAAGCAACAGCAGAATTATCACACAGTATATGCCACACCTCAGCGAGCAGGATGCTGGAATGTTTCAGGATCTGCTTGACGGCAAAAGCATTGACGTCAGCGTCCATGAAGATATGAGTTACGGCGACTTTGATCTCAGTGACGCAGGACAATTCTGGAATCTGCTAGTCTATACCGGGTACCTGACACTCGAAAAAATAGACACTGACGGCGTTTACTGGTTCCGCATCCCGAATGCTGAAATCAGAAAATGCTTTGACTCAAACATAATGGCCTATTATCACAAAAAAGGCGGAGCATATTTCGAAAACTACTCCAAAGCCATTGCAGAGGCACTTCTTGAAGGCAATGCCGAGAGACTTGCCGCAGAGCTGACCAATGCGCTTCTCACCTTTGTATCTGCACGTGATGTCGCCTGCAAAGAGCCCAAAGAAAACTACTATCACGGTCTTCTGAACGGAATCATTCTGTCGGCAGGCGCTCTTATAAAGGATCATTCATCCAATACAGACAGCGGTGACGGTTACGCTGATATTACCTTTCGCTCGGCCAAACTCGATGTTGCCGTAGTAATAGAGCTGAAGTATGCCGCCTCACGTGAGGAGCTCAGCGACAAGGCCCATGAGGCAATTAGGCAGATTATTGATAAAGATTATGCTGAGGCAGTCAGAGATAAATTTGTCAGGAAAATCTTCGGCTACGGCATCGCGTTTTTCCACCGCCAGTGCGCTGTTGAGGCTCAGGAGCTACCGCTCTGACTGCTGTTCTTTGCTGTGCATCAGCACTTAAGTCCTTGTCCGGTCTTCAGCGCCCCGTAAGGCTCTCGCCCCACTTGGGCATGCGCCCGATCTCCGCGAACCTGAATGGTATTCCCACGTTCCTCACGCCGTTGTTGTGCTGCACCGCGAAATGGAGGTGCGGCCCGGTGGTGTATCCGGTGTTGCCGGAGTACGCGATTACCTGCCCGGTCTCCACCATCTGACCCTTGGAGACCATCGCGGAGCCGCCCTTGAGGTGCACGTATATGGAGCTCGTGCCGTCGTCATGGAGGATGCGGATGAAGTTCGCGAACGGCCTGTAGGCAGGCGACGGTCCGCCGGTCGTGGAGTTCATCTTCATGTTGACCACACGCCCGCGGCGCGACGCCCTCACAGGAGTGCCTATAGGCATGCTGATGTCGACCGCGTAGCGGCTCGCGGGGCCTGAGTGGCTAAGCTTGCCGCCCGGTGCCTGAGTTACCCGGTAGGTGCCGTAGAACGGGATGATGAACTCGTTGCCGCTGTACTCCTTCATGTCGAAGGTCGGGGTTCCGATACTGCAGGTGAAGGAGAGCTCAAAGACGCCGCTGTCGCTGTAGGAGATGTACCCCAAAGGCTCGGTCTTCCCCTCCCCTATCTGGTAAATCTTCGAGAAGTCAATGTCGCTCTCCACATACTCCGGATGGCTCACATGGAGCGTAACGGTTACGGGCGAGGCGATGAGGTTCGTGATGTAGACCGCGTAGTCGCCGTCCTCGTCGCGGATGGCGAGCTGCACCTCATTCTCGCCGCAGTCATCGTAGAAGTCCTCGGTCATGACGTCGGCCGCGACCTCGCTCTCGTCAACCGGGATGTCGGTGAAGTGGGTCGTGCCGTTCTCATCGACATAGGAGTAGACCCTGACGCCCGACATGCACACCGATGACGCGAGGAGCGCAAGGAGCGTTATGAGGAAGGTCCGGAGCCTCCACGGTATGATGAGGAGTGCGCGCCTCATGGAGAGGAGACGTGATGCTCTCATGCCCTGCCCGCCCCCGGCGCAGGACGGAGGAGACCCTTCCCGAAAAGGTCCTCAAAGAGCTTTTTCGCGCCGCCGCGGAAGTCAAAGTACTGAGCGGGAACAGGGATGCTTGCCCTGGTGTCCGTTACCAGCACCAGATCTCCCCGCCTGATTTCGGACGGAGACGAGCGGAAGAACAGGATGTCCGGGCGCAGAACCGCGTAGAGATCCGCGATGCACGGGGGGAACGGACCCACAATCTTGAAGATGGTGAAGGGATATTTTGGGGGACGGTAGAAATTCACCGGCTGGCTCTCGCGCCTGAGGCCGCCCAGGGCTCCGGCGTAGGCGCCGAACGAGCTCTTCGGAGGCGCCTTCTGCGCTGCCGCCTGCTGCGCCCCTGCTGTAAGCCCGGCGAATGACGCGGGGCCGGCCTCCAGAGGCTCCTCCTTTTTGGGAGGCAGAGGGAGGAGCGAGGCGGGTATGTTCTTCCGGAGCGCATCGAAGGCTGGCGTTCCCATGTTGAGGGAGTAGAGCTGCACTCCCATCATTTTCAAAAGAATACTCTCAGCCACAGGAACCTCCGGATCTCGGGGTGATTTTACCATTTTTGCCGGAACTGGCTGAATTCTGACCTTGCGTGAACAGGGATGCAAAAGGAAAGGAAAAACGCCGTGCTCCTCCGGGTAACGAAAAAGGCCGGCATAGCGCCGGCCCTCTCTTGCTGTGTGCCCCGAGGGGCGCGTCAGTATCTCTTACTTCTCCTCAAGCTCCCAGGTCATGTCGCTGTCCTTGACCTTGAGTGTGTAGGTGCCCTTGACATCGGTGAAGACATCGCCGCAGGTCCTGGTGTTGTCGCAGAGACCGTTGTCGAGGCCCTGTCCGAAGATGCCGTGCTCCCAGTCGCCGGAGGTAGTTACCTTCCAGCGCTGATCGCCGTTCTCATCACCCTTGCCGGTGAAGCTGACATCGAGGGTCCAGTAGCCGTCGTAGCAGCTCATCTTCTCGAAGGTCCACTTGTTGGTGGTGCCTGCATAGTACAGGGCATCATGCTTGTCGCACTTTGCAAGTACAGGCTGGCCGCCCTCGACAACATCATAGGTCATGTCGTCAAAGACCCTGACAGTGTAGGTGCCGCTGACGTCGGTGAAGACGTCGCCGCAGGTCCTGGTGTTGTCGCAGAGGCCGTTGTCGAGTCCCTGTCCGTAGATGCCGTGCTGCCAGTCAGCCGCAGTGGTTACCTTGAAGCGCTGATCGCCGTTCTCGTCGCCCTTGCCGCTGAAGTCGACAGCGATTTCCCACGCGCAGTCATCATCGTTGTAGGCCATCTGGTCGAAGGTCCACTTGTTGTTGGTTGACGCGAAGTACATTGCGCTGTGCTTGGGCGAGCAGTGGGTGGTCTGAACGGTTACCTCCTGCTGTGCGGTGCTCTCTGCCTTGCCGTCAGATACGGTGAGGTAAACGCTGTAGGTTCCTTCCTCAGCATAGGTGTGAGTAGGATTTACCGCGTCAGAAGTCTCGCCGTCACCGAAGTCCCAGGCGTATGAGAGCTTGTCGCCGTCAGCGTCCTTGGACTGGTTGTTGAAGGTTGCCTTGAGGGAGCTCTTGCTTACAGAGAACGCAGCCTCAGGAGCAGTGTTGGTGTTCGCTACGGTTACGGTCTGCTTGGCAGTTGCGGTGAGGCCCTTCGGATCAGCCGCGGTGAGAGTTACCTCGTAGTCGCCCTCCTCGGCATATACATGCTTAGGAGAAGCCTCAGCGGAGGTCTCGCCGTCACCGAAATCCCATGAATAGGTCAGCTTGTCGCCGTCCTGATCCTTGGAGGTGTTGGTGAACTGAACGGTGAGCTTCTTGGCTGCAGCGCTGAAGGATGCCGCAGGAGCGTGGTTGACCGCCTTGACGCTTACCTTGACAGTCGCGGTTGCGGACGCGCCATCGTTGTCAGTTACGGTAAGGGTGTAGGTGGTGGTCTTCTCCGGATTGACCTTTACGGTCTCGCCGGTTCCGACCTTCTTGCCGCCTGCGGTCCAGACGTAGCTGGAGATGGAGCCGTCAGGATCATTTGAGCCTGCTGCGCTCAGGGTTACTGAGGCGCCTGCGTCAACGCTGCTCTCGGAGGCAGATGCCTTCGCTACCGGGCTCTTGTTCTTGTTGACAGGCTCGTGCCTGGTGAGCTTGGTGCCATCAACCTCGTAGTCAGCAATCTCATTGACAACGAAGTTGCCGCCGCTCGCGCTCTTGTACCAGCTGTTGCCGCAGTCGTTGAAGAGGAACTCGATGCCGGTAGCGTCAGGCTCGTAGTCGTGGGAAAGCTGATACCAGCCGGAGCCCTTCTCGGAGGAGCTTTCCATCTTCTCGCCCGGAACTGCAGTCCAGCCCTCGTCTCCGTTCTGCGGGAGAGCCCTGTAGTGCATGCAGACGCTGCCTACGCTTGCCGCAGGCTTGAAGTAGATGGTTGCAGGCTGCAGGATGTCAGGCTTGCCCGGGAGGAACTTCTGCTCATCCTCATGCCAGGTCCAGTCCTTCGACTCATCAGCAGAGAGGCACTGTCCGTCGGTAGAGGCAGACTCGCCGTAGGCATGGTAGCGGGTGTCAGCGCAGTTCGAGGTGTCAATGTAGCGGTAAGAAGCCTTGTACCAGCCCTGGGCTACAGTCTTGTACGAAGCGCTGCTCCAGCTCTCCTCGCCCTCGGCGCGGTAGTCAGTAGCAGGAGTGGTGCCGTCTGAAGGATTTGCCCAGAGGGTGATGTTCTTATAGGACGGGCGTGCGCCGTTGTCGGTGAAGAAGGCATGGGTGCCAGGCTGCTCGCCGTTGACGTCCTCAACCCACTTGCCGTCCTTCTTGGTGTAGTTGCCTGCGCCTACATAGACCTGCTGTATCTCGCTCTTCGTGACATTGCCCTTGGTGTCGGTTGCCTCCATGTAGTAGTCAACCAGCTCATCCTGGATGTCATCGATGTACGCGTAGTAGGTGGAGCCGATCTTCTTTCCCGGAATGACCTTGTAGTTGTAGCTTACGTCGTTGTCCTGCCAGGCGACTCCGTTCATGTCCGGAGTGAGATCCCTGACAGAGGTCTTGTACTCAACCCAGTCGCCGACCTGATCAGGATCGCAGTTTGCGACTCCGGAGCAGACGGAGGAAGGATCATAGACGCGCGGAGCGATGTCGGTCGGGGACATTCTCTTGTCCTTGTGCTTTCTGATGAAGACCTTGACATCCTGGATGCCGCTTACATCGTAGGCATAGGTGTAGACAACCCACCTGTTGTCAGCATAGAGCTTGGTCCAGCCCTCGGCCTTGGAGGCGTTGGCGCTGCCCGGGTTGTACGGATAGCGCTGTACCCACCACATGGAAGGACCGGTGCGATCCTCGCTGAGGTTGGCATCTACGTAAGGCTGGGTGAAGAACAGGGACTGGTTGAAGCCGAGCGAGGGCTTGACGTTGTCGTCAACGTTCTCGTCATAGTAGCCGAAGCCAGAGTCGATGGAGCTGATGAGGAAGTACCAGCCGAGCTCCGCGGGGTTCGCGCCGCCCTTGTAGTCATTGCTCTCGTCGCCCTTCACCGGGTAGCTCATCATGTACGGATTGAGCTGGTTGCCCTCGTAGGTAACGCGCTTCTCCTTGTCAGTCTTAGGAGACCAGTAGTTCGGATGGCCGTCGAGCCAGATCTGCTCTGCGGTCTCTGCGTAGTTGAGCGCAGCCTGGAGGAGGGCGAAGTTTCTCTCGAGGTAGTGGTAGCCGTACTCCATGGAGACAGCGTGCCCGAGAGGAGTGCCGTCGAAGTTGGTCGGCCAGTCGAAGGTCTTGCCGGTTGCAGTGGTGAAGGCAGCGAACTGTCCCTTCCAGACGCCCATCGGGATGTGCCAGTGGTACCAGGTCGGGTCAGACGACGAGTCGCGGGTATCAACCCAGGAGCCGTCCTGAACGTGCTGGATATCGTCCTCGGGGATAGGATAGGTCTTGAGGTACTCCTGTACGCCCATTCCCTTTACTCCGGGCTGTACGTATGTGTAGTTGCCGGAGCTTTCCCACGTCTGCTGAGAGCCTGCGCGTCCCTCGCCGTTATCGCCGTCGTGGGCGATTACGAAATAGGGAACGCGGCCGCCTGCGTCCTTCTCGAACAGGCTGATGGTCTGCTCAGGGCCGGCCTTTCCTTCCCAGCCCTCAAGCCAGGAGCCGTTCTGGTCAACCGGGATTCCTGCGAGCTTGGATACCTCGCCGGTCTCAGGGTCGACGTACTGTACCCAGTGCGGGATGTCAGCGAACGGGAAGTAGTTGACGATGTTCTGCTGCTCGTGCTCCATGCCGAGGGTGAACCAGGTGCCGCCATCAACGTCGTTCTGGAGGTCTGCCCTGTTCGGAGGCGATACGAGGGTGTCCTTCCCCGGATCATCGAGGTACGGATAGCTCTTTACCGCGCGGGAGAAATGGTTGTTGCCCATGACTGACCACTTGACGCCGAGCTTCTTGAGGGTCGGAATAAGCCTCTCGGAGAAGCCGAGCTCAGTCGGGAAGAATCCCTCGGAGGGCCTGAACGAGTCGCCGAGGAAGTAGTCCTGCTGCAGGGTGACGTTCTGGTAAATGAGGTCCTTCAGGAAATACTGCGGTCCGACCAGGGGTCCCATGGAGTGATGGCCGGTGAAGTGGATCGGCTCAAGTGCGTGGAAGCCGTTGGTGGTCTTGAGATTGTTGTAAGCGTCAACCCACTTTGATGCCCAGCCCGGCCTGAAGAAGCTGAAAGTTCCGCGCTCAGCGAAGTCCTGGATGTCGTTGATGACGGCCGCGGACATGGTTACCTGTACCTGGCTCTGAGGATGCTGCGAGTTGTAGAGTCTTGCGGTATCAGCCGGCCAGTTGGTATAGGCGTTGCGCTTCGCGTCCCTGTCGTAATACTGGTTCAGGTTATCGTGAGGCATGAGCTTGCCGTTCTTCAGGGCGAGCGCGTAGCCTGCGACTGAGCCGCTCTGGAGGGCCATGGCGCCGCCGTCATAGGTGTAGCGGATAGCGCCGCCGACCGGAGTGGAGGCGTACTTCGAGGTGTCATAGTACGGCCAGAAGTTCGGCATGTGGTTATGATAGACGTGTGTAGCAGCTATGAGAGCTTCCGCGTCTGACAGCCCTACGACTGCAGAGAACGGAACTGACATGGCTACGCCGAGGGCCAGCATGAGCCTGCTGATCCTGAAGCCTGGCTTTTTAATCTTCATATGTTCGTTAGTTCCTATGCTTTTATGAACGCGTCTTCCGTCTGAGCGGGAAACGGGGCGGAGCGGACCGGCCTTTTTTGTTGTTCTCAGCCCGCTGGCTGCACGGTCACCGTGCATAATTTTCGCAGTGTTAAATTTTATACAATGAACCGCAATGCAACTGTGACCTGTGGTAGAGTGAAATCATGTAGTGATCCAGTTCACAAAAAAGGCTTATATTCGGCAAATACTTAAATTTTTTATTATAATTAAATTATTTACTATTTGTCAA
>ONIT01000112.1 GCA_900317945.1 uncultured Pseudomonadota bacterium | reverse complement strand
TTCCAGGGATGTGGAGAAGGATAACGACATAATCGTTGCCAGCAGGCAGAAGCATAACGGGATGAGCTGGAACAGGGAAGGCAGTTCCAATCTCAGTGCATTGACAGCAATGACCAGAAATGGACAGATGAACAGCTTCCTGTATGGACGGAAAATCAACTTTGCACCATGCATCCTGCAATGCTCCGGAGGTTCTGCTGTGGCATTTGCCTAGGCGGCCAACCACCGGTCAACCGCACAGGTTGAAAAATTTCCGGGTGCCGGAAATTTTTGAGATCTGGCGGAATTTTTTTATGAGGAGGCCAAGAGCACCGAATCCCTGTCCTGCCCGGAAGCCCTCCGGCTCCTGGTGCGAAGCATCCCCGGGAAGGGACTGCCGGAGAGTGTATGAGATATGCTGTCCCGGGCGGTTCGCCTTTTCAGACGTAAATCACCTTGCGCCGAGGAGGCATGCGGCGCCCTCTGCAAAGCCTGCCATTCCGGACGCGCCGGGCTTTGCACGGGGGCTGTTTCCTGAGCTGATCCTGACGCTCCTTTCGCCTTTATGCAGCTGCAGGATGGCGCGCGCGCCTGCGTGGAGGCCTTTCCTTGCAGACGGATGCCTCCTCCGCCTCTGCCGGGCTGCCTGGCGCTCCTCGGGGGCTGCAGGCTCCGCTGCTGCCGGCATATTGGCGGGGCCTTCGCAGATCCTCCGGAAATCAGCCTCCCTCCAGAGCAGCAGGCAGTAAATATCGCCAAGGTATTCCTGGGTTGCTTTCCTGCAGAAGCCGAAGAGAGTCCTTTCACCGCTGCTGCCTGCCCTTAGGCTGCATAGGCTGAATCCGCTCTGAGACCTGTCCTGGCCGGCATCTCCTCCGGCAGCTGCCATGACTTCATCCTGACTGACGTCATCCTCCATCAGCTTTCCGGCTGAGCCGCCGGTAAGCTCCATGAGATCATTCATGCTGGAGCAGCCCATGAGGCTCTGGCACTCGCTGTTGGCGTAGAGGATCTTGCGGGCCCTGTCTGAGCGGCAGATGAGGATGCCCGCAGGGGCACCGCCAGCGAGATCCGAGAAGTTGAAGCCCATCTGCTCGCGCACCTCCTGGGTCATCTCATCCCTGAAGACGGAGAGGCGGCAGCCGCTGCGGTTTGCCTTGGAGTGGTAGAGCGCGGCGTCGGCCCTGATATAGAGCTGCTTGAAGTCGGTGCCCATCTCCGGGTAGACCGCGGCGCCGCCTGAGGCGTTGAACCAGTACCTGTTTCCGTCATGGAAGAAGAAGTGCGATACGGAGAGGAATTTCTCCAGCTTCCCGAGCCAGCTGTCATTGGGGTTCCTGATGAAGATCTGGAACTCGTCTCCGCCGTTCCTTGAGACGCGGCCGGACTTTCCGGCGAGCTTCTCAAGCTCACCGGCGAATGACCTGAGGAGCGAGTCGCCTGCGGCGTGCCCGTAGCGGTCATTGAAGGACTTGAAGTTGTTGAGATCGACTGCGACGACAAAGACCTTCCTGAGCCTCCTGTCGCGCGAGAGCCTCTCGAGGACCCGGTCAAAGCCGCGGCGGTTGAGGATACCGGTCAGCGGATCAGTATAGTTGACCTTGGCAAGCTGCTTTGCAGCGCCAGCGAGCATTGCGGCAAGGACGCTCCCCGCAATGAAGAGGAGCAGTAGCCCAAGAAGCGTGAACTGGCTCTCCGTGCTGTAGGGGCAGGCTATCTTGAGGTGCCACTGAGCCCCGCCGATGTCGATTGACGAGAGCACCTCATCCGAGGAAATCGAGCCGGGGGCATCTCCGCCCATCAGCATGAAGTCCCTGCCTTCTCCGGTGTAAAGGGAATAGCGGAAGCCGGAGCGGGTTATTTCGCCGAATTCTGCCTCTTTCTGCATAAGCGTCAGATCAATGAGCGCTGCGGTATATCCGCTGACGGAGAGCGCCGCGCCTTTTGCTGTGAGCACCGGGCTGATTATCGCCGCAGCGCTGCTGCCGTCGCTCATCGTGAACGGTCCGGCGAGCTCAGGCTTCCTGCTTCTTCCTGCCTTTTCGCAGCCTTTGAGGAAAGCCTCATTGTTCCGTACGCCGTAGTCCGAAGGGAAGCGGTATTCAGCAGCGCCGTCCGGCAGGGAGATCATCAGCCGGAGAGCAGGGTTGACGCTCAGCGCCTTCTGCGCGTACTTCCTGAGCTCCCCGCTTCCTTTGATGGCCGGGAAGACCATGTCCATGGCCTGCTGATCAGATATGAGGAGTGAGCTTCTGAGCCGCTGCAGCCTGGTCTCTTCCTCAAGCTCGGCGAGCTCCCGGCTGCTCTGCTGCATGCTGTCCCGGACAGCGATTATGGCGATGAGCGACAGCATGAGGCAGGCCGCCAGCACGGGAATGCTGGGTCTTCCGAGCAGCAGTATTCTTGAACTTCTCATATGCCATGCCTCACCGGAAAACAGGCCGGGGCTTACTGCGCTCACCGGCCGCTCTTCCCAGCCGGCCTGACAGAGCGCCCTGCCTTAATGGCAGCCTGCCTGGCAGGAGGTATCAGATGCCTGGAATCCCGGCATCAGGAGTCTCCTGGGGCAGTTAATGAACGGCCGGCTGGGCCTAATCGCAGCAACGCTTTCTCTGACAATTCAGTATGAATTATGTGATCTGCGTCTCGTCTGATTTTCTCATGCCTCAGCGAAAGTAACAAGTGTATATCAGTATCTGAATATAAATAATATTCTGTATTTGTCAGGTTAATTTTGCGTGTTTATATGAATATTGCGATGTGAAAGACGTAAAAACAGGCGGAATATTAAAGGCTGGCTCTGTAAAGCAGGCGGGGCAGTTCCGCGGAATATACGCCGGGGCGCAGTATTTTGCTCTCCTTTCTCCAGACATGCATGAGCGGGGCAGGGCGCAGGGCATTCCTGCCTTTGCAAAGCTCCGGCAGCAGAAAGGCCCCGGAAGCCTTCATTGGGCTTTCCGGGGCCTTAGCCTAAATGGTGAATCCGGAGCTTCCGGCCTGCCTACTTGTTCAGCAGTCCCTCGAAATACTCTCCGCAGATGGCCTCGGAGAAGTCTGACGCCTGGAAGATATTCTCAGAGAGCCTTTCGAGGTTGATTTTCTCAGTGCCTGCCACCTCTGCCGTGGTGAAGAAGGCGAGCAGGGTGAAGTCGCAGCCGCTCAGCTCGTTGATGGCGCGCTTGTAGAACGGCTTGTCCGTTACGGCTCCGTTGGTGAGAATCATCACTACCGGGCTGTAATAGCCTGAGCCAAGCTCCATCTTCACCATGTTGGAGACCTTGAGAAGCGCCGCGCCCAGGACTGCCTTGGGCCTGTAGTCCTGGCGGAGAGTCGGCATGGTTACCTCGGTAACCGGCCCGAGGGGTATGGGATTGTAGGCCTCTCCCCCATAGGTGATGAGGCTTATCTCTATGCGGGACGCGATCCTGCTGTTGGACAGGATCCCGTTGTAGATATTGAAGAAACACTGCTCCAGTTCTTCGAACTGTGCCGGAGTCTCCTTGGCCGAAGAGTCAAGGACGATATATACCGGAAGCTTCTTTGAACCTTCTGTAGCTGTCATTGTTGCTGCCTGCCTTTTTATTCTGATCGTGCCGCTTTTTATGTCCGTGCCCGCGGCTGACTTTTCCCTGAAGCCTGGGCAGCGGCTGAGTATATCCTGTGCATGACTTGCGGCAAATATTTTTTCGATTTTATCAGAATGCATGGATTTTTTTTGAAATATACATCCCACTGACATGACATGCCGCAGCTTTTTCTGAGATCAGGCACAAAAAAAACCGGGGACATGCCCCGGTTTCCTGATTTTTTCCGAGCCTCCCCGGAAATTACTGTATTGCCTTCAGCGCCTGATCGAGATCCTCGATGAGGTCATCCGGATCCTCGATGCCGATGGAGAAGCGGACGGTATTCGGCTTGATGCCTACCTCAAGGAGCTCGCTGTCAGAAAGCTGCGAGTGAGTGGTTGAGCCCGGGTGAATGACGAGGGACTTGGCGTCGCCGACGTTGGCGAGAAGCGAGAAGAGCTTCAGGTGGTCAACGAGGGCAATGGCCTTTTCCCTGCCGCCCTTGATCTCGACGGTGAAGATTGAGCCGGCTCCCTTCGGGTAATACTTCTTGTAGAGCCTCTGCTGCTCAGGATCATCCGATACGGAAGGATGATGGACCTTCTCGACAAGAGGGCTCTCTGAGAGGTACTTTACAACCTTCAGCGCGTTCGAGATATGGCGGTCAACACGCAGCGAGAGGGTCTCAAGGCTCTGCAGGAACAGGAAGGAGTTGAACGGGGAGAGCGTGGCTCCGGTGTTGCGGAGGAACACTGCGCGCACCTTGGTGATGTAGGCAGCCTTCCCTGCGAGCTTGGTGAACACAGCTCCGTGGTAGTTGGCGTTCGGGGTGGTGAGAGTCGGGAACTTGCCTGACGCCTCCCAGTCGAAGTTGCCGCTGTCGGTGATTACGCCGCCCAGAGCGGTGCCGTGGCCGCCGATGAACTTGGTTGCGGACTGCACTACGATGTCCGCACCGTACTCAATCGGGCGGATTACTGAAGGAGGAGTGAAGGTCGCGTCAACGACAAGAGGGATCTTGTGCGCATGGGCAATCTTCGCGAGGGTCTCGATATCGGCAACGTCTGAGTTCGGGTTGCCGAGGGTCTCAGCGTAAATGGCCTTGGTCCTGTCATTTATGGCCTTCTCCACAGCCTCGAAGTCGTTCGGCTTTACCCAGGTGGTGGTTACGCCGTACTCGGGCAGGGTGTGGGAGAGCACGTTGAAGGTTCCGCCGTAGCTGTTCTCATAGGCAACTATGTTGTCGCCGCCGACTGCGAGCGAGAGAATCGCGTAGGTGATCGCTGCAAGACCGGAGGCAGTGGCAAGGGAGCCGACACCGCCGTCAAGGGCAGCCATGCGCTTTTCAAAAATCTCGGTAGTGGGGTTGGTGAGGCGGCTGTAGATGTTGCCCGGATCCCTGAGGCCGAACCTGTCGGCAGCGTGCTGGGAGTTCCTGAAGACATACGAGGATGTCAGATAGATGGGCACAGCGCGTGCGCCGGTCGCGGAATCAGGCTGCTCCTGACCGGCGTGAACCTGAAGAGTATCAAATTTGAATGCCATGGTAACCTCCGTTCTTCTGGAAATGCTGTGTTTAATTTCCAGTGATGTTTAATTCCTACTAAGTCTATCTGAATGGGTAATATAATACAGTCCGTTTAAGATTACAACAGGAAAATGCAAATTTTTAATTCTTAATTCCGGACTGCTGCAAGTAAAGTGGTGATCTGTAATGTTCTGCTCTGCCTGGTCAGAGCATGGCGGAGTCGAGCGCCATGGTCTCGCAGTCCTTGCCGGACTCCTGGATCATGTCCTGCACGCTCATGTGATCAACGACGCCGCTGATGGCTGAATAAAGCTTCTTCCACATGGCAAGGGTAGTGCAGTGCTCAGAGAAGTCGCAGCCGTCGCCGCCGTTCTCAAGGCAGGGCACGGGGGCGAGGTCTCCCTCGGTGAGCCGCAGGATCTCTCCTATGGTGATCTCGGCAGCGGGCTTCGTGAGGGTATAGCCTCCCTGGGTGCCGCGCTTTGCCTGAACCAGTCCTCCGTGCTTGAGCATGGAGATGATCTGCTCGGCATATTTCTCTGTGATGTTCTGTCTACTGGCAACGTCCTTGAGCCTCAGCACTCCGTCCGTGCGGTGTATGGCCAGATCAGCCACCAGTCTCAGTGCGTAGCGTGATTTTGTTGAAAATTTCATAGGCTGCTCTTCTCCATTTCTGTCACGGATCAGTAAGTGCGGCTGACCAGTGATTGCTTCCCTTTATATATTGTATCCCTTAATTCCTACTAAACCAATAATTCCTATATAGTAACAGATATTTTAACGGAATAAAGCAGGAATTGTCCGGGAAAGCACCAGGGAGGATCCTTTCATTTCGTGGAAAGAAGCCGTGGAGTCCGGCGTTATCCCCGGGCCGCAGGGGGCTGAGGCATTCTCCTGGACCTGCGTGACGGAGTGCTTACCGATGCTCAAAATGAGATTCTGCTCACAAAATCAGCAGGAGGCAGGGCGCTATGACATCTGCCCTGACATGATTACTGTCCTCTGATATTCAGTTAATTGGCTGATTTGTCTGAATAAATTTGCCGGAGCTGGGCGGAAAAATTGATCCTGTACCCGTTTTTGAAAATCTTTTTTAAGAAAAAGTGTTGAATCTTGTTCAAAAAGAGTTTACCATGCGAATAACCTATTTAATCACTATGAATAATATGAATTGGAATCCAAACGGAGAATAACGCTATGAGCAACATCAAAAAGGGTTTTGTTGAACTTATCGGACACACTCCTCTTCTTGAGCCTGCCAAGTATGACAAGGCTGCCGGCATCAGCGGAGCAAGGGTTCTTGTAAAGCTTGAGGCATTCAATCCCGCAGGCTCGGTCAAGGATCGTGTGGCTCTCCAGATGATTGTCCAGGCCGAGAAGGACGGCAAGCTCAAGCCGGGCGCCACCATCATTGAGCCGACCTCCGGCAACACCGGCATCGGCATCGCGGCTGTGGCTGCAGCCCGCGGCTATCACGCCATCCTCACTCTTCCTGAGACCATGAGCGTTGAGCGCAGGCAGATCCTGAAGGCCTACGGCGCCGAGCTGGTCCTGACCGACGGCTCCAAGGGAATGCCCGGCGCGATCGCCAAGGCTGCCGAGCTGCAGAAGTCCATCCCCGGCTCAATAATCCTCGGACAGTTCGAGAACCCTGCCAACGTTGAGGCTCATTTCACCACCACCGGCCCTGAGATCTGGGAAGACACTGACGGCCAGGTTGACTTCTTCGTCGCAGGCGTCGGCACTGGCGGAACCCTTACCGGAGCAGGCAAGTTCCTGAAGTCCAAGAATCCCAATGTGAAGGTCATTGCCGTTGAGCCTGACACCAGTGCGGTTCTCTCAGGCGAGAAGCCGGGCCCGCACAAGATCCAGGGCATTGGCGCAGGCTTCATCCCCAAGATTCTCGATACCGGCATCTATGATGAGATCATCAGGGTTCCGAACGAGGAGGCATTCAAGAACGGCAGGCTCTTCGCCCATTCAGAGGGACTCCTGGTCGGAATCTCCTCAGGCGCTGCGCTCTATGCGGCAGGCGTCCTGGCAGCGCGTCCGGAGAACAAGGGCAAGACCATTGTGGCCCTGCTGCCTGACTCCGGCGACCGCTACCTCTCCAGCCCTATGTTTGCCTGAGGCTGAAAGCGCCTCCTGAGGCGGCCTTCAAAGTGAGATGCTGAAATGGCCCGCGGTTTTCCGCGGGTTTTTTTTATGCCTGCGGGAGGCTCTGGAGCATTCCCCGGAGCGAAAAAAGGCCCCCGGGTTTCTCCGGAGGCCAGGCGTCACTTCTCAGCACTTGTTATTTTGGCAAAGCCTTTTGGCCACGCGTCAGTTAATCTTTATGGCGGTTTCCTTCTTCGGCTGCTTCTTCAGGCATACGTCAAGCTCGCCGTTCGCGAAGGCTGCGCTGATGTCAGAAGGATCAGCGTTATCAAACCTGAAGCTCCTCTCGTAGGTGCCGTAGGAGCGCTCCTCTACGAGGTAGCCCTTCTTATCATTGCCTTCTTTCTTCTCGGTGTTGTGCTCAGCCTTGATGGTCAGGACTCCGTCATCGAAGGAGAGCTTAATGTCCTCTTTCTTGACTCCAGGCATCTCAGCCTTCACCTGATAGCTGTCGCCCTTGTCCTCAACGTCGGCCCTGAACCCGCCGTTCTCCATGTCAAAGCCGCTGAATGCTGAAAGCGGGCGGCTGAAGATGTCGAACAGGGTAGGAGCTCCGAATTCTCCATAGCACAGTGCATTATGATTCTTTGACATTTTCGCAATCTCCCGGGCCTCAGGCTCCTGGCCTTCAGCCCTTTTTCATATCTTCCCAAATCCTTTCCTTTGCACATTCCTATATGATGCTGACAAGGGGAAATTCAAGAAAAATACGGGTAAATTTTCATAAATTAAATTCTGATCTGTGGTATTGAAATGCTGAAAAATGGCCATATACACACGCTGAATATATCTGTCGCTGATATGCATTCATTTTGTTCAGTGTGCCCTGCCTGATGCGCCCGTGTCCGGGCAGGGCGGCGCGCCTGCGGGCTCTCTCCGGGCTTTTGGCAGATTTCCGTTATTTCCAGTCAGGCTGCCTGCCGGCAGCTTTACTGATTTTCCGGATGGCAGGATCAGAAAAGCCCGGCTTTCGCCGGGCTCATTTCAGGTGTGCTCGGCATGGGCACTGTCTATAGGGTGAAAGTCCCGAACTCGCCCGCTGGAGGGAAGAGTCAGCAACCCGCAGGGTGGTCGGAGCAAT
>ONIT01000155.1 GCA_900317945.1 uncultured Pseudomonadota bacterium | reverse complement strand
GTCAGAGACCATATTCCATTAGAACAAGGATTAAGACCTTATTTTCTTAAGGATCATGATAACTCTGAGCAAAGTCAGAGACCATATTCCATTAGAACAAGGATTAAGACGACAAGTATAACGGTTTTGCCGTCACCCTCGTCAAGGTCAGAGACCATATTCCATTAGAACAAGGATTAAGACCAGTTAGTTGCCTATGCCTCCTGAAGCTTCAGCTGAAGCATTGGAGCAGCATCCACCAGAACAAGGATTAAGTCAAAAACTGCAGAGTATTCTCAGTGTCTTCAGATGCGTACCCCGCGTCTTCCAGCAGAACAAGGATTAAGACATGAGAAGAGCATCCATTGGTGATCTCCTTCTGAGAGATCATCAATACATTTTGCGTTACCCGCCTGTACTGCAGGCGTTTTCCCATCTGAAACAAAGGCCGTCCGGCCGGCAGAAAGCAAAAAGCTCCCTGAGGCACCATTTTTGGCGTCTTTGGGATTGCAGCTCTCATGCTGCCGTGATGTCCTCAGTTCCCGCTCTTTCTCTCTTCCGAAAGTACCTCCTACTTTCTTCGCACTCCTGACAGGATGCCGCGCTGAGCCAGTTTCATTAACGGTCTCTTCGGGACCTGGAATATATCGGCTTCCACGCGGCAGTCTGTCTCTGCGCCGGGCGCCAGCCTGCCCACCGCTTTTCACTCAGCCTCCAGGCGGATCCGGCCTGGGGCATGTCCTACTTTAATCCATCTTTTCCGGCATTTCCGTGCCTCCCTTCTGATCCCTTGTCATCCGCCTCTGAACCTCTCCCTCTGGCAGTGTCATCTCCTGCCGGAATCTGCCCTTTCCTCCGCTCAAGGAAGGACTCCAGTTTCCCAACAGCCTGCAGTAATTTCCTGGCGGCAGACTTCCTCATCGCCCTCGCGTTCCTCACCTTCCCATCAGGGCCCATGGCAGATGGCGGAACAAGGCTCGACTTCTCCTGATCGTACGGCCTGCCGCTCCTGAGCACTGCCCAAGAAATCCTGCAGAGCTTGTTCACTATGGCGCTCACCGCCTTTTTGACCGGCATCCGCCCGGCAAGCGAGACAATCCACTCCGAGAGCGCCTTCGGCACCTCGCCTTTCCCCTCCCTGCCATCCTTCTGCTGTCGCATTACCCGGTTGTACATCCCCATCGCCGCCTCGAACAGGATGCGCCTGATGAACATGCCGCCCCTGGGCGGGATCCCGAGGATGGTTATTTTGCCTCCGGATCCGGTGTGGAGCGGCACGGCGCAGCAGCGGGCCGCGAACTGCCTGCCGTTCCTGTAAGAGGCCGGATCCTCCATGAATGCCGAGATGGCCACAGCCGCGACCGGGCCGACGCAGGGGATGGTCATGAGGAGCCTGCACCTCCCGTCTGACTCAGCGAGCGACATGACGCGCTCGTCAATGGCCTGCTCTGCCTTCGTTATAGCCTTCATCAGGCCGCATGCGGCTGATGATACTGCCGCGAGGTTTTCAGACATCACGCTTCCCGGCGCCTCCCTCTCCGTTTCCTCACAGAGCTTATCGAGCGCGCCGACTGCCGCCGGGGCTCCCTTCCCTGAGACAGAGCCCAGCTCGTATGAGAGTGCCCTTATGCGGTTTGCGAGCCCTCCCATACCCTTAAGGACTGACTCGCGGAAGCGGAGAAGCGCCAGCGCCATCCTGCTCTCAGCGCCTCTGAGCCTTACGCTCTTAATCTTCGGGACATATCCCATCTGCCAGATGCATTCCGCGTCCCTTGCGTCATCCTTGCTCCCGCTGCTGCAGCCGTGCACGAACCTCGCCGGCACAATGACCGGCGCATGTCCGTTCATCTCTGCGATGCTCCCCCAGTAATTCGAGGAGCCGCAGGCCTCCATGACGAGCCTCATCGAAGGACCGCCCCGCTTCCTTATGAGCCCCTCAAATTTCTCCCTTGAGACCTCCCTGTTCAGGATTTCCCCGGTGCCGGGATCCTCACTGCAGAGCCGGATGCTCCTTGAGGCAAGATCCACCCCGACAACGAAGAGCCCCTTCGGATCTGACACATCGCTGTGAGCTCCCGCTGAAGCACTTTTCATTCTCTCTCCTCCTTAAAGACCAGCCCTTCATTTATACCCCGGCGCGTGATGCTATGAAATTTATTAGCAGCTCATAAATTTCTCCATATCTTCCTTTCACCGCGCCGCACGGCTAACATTCAGTTCCGTGAGCAGGGAGAGCTGCCCATGAACTGAAAGCACGATGGAGGATAAAAATGATTAACGCTGCTGTAAGGAGGGTGCCCGAGCGCAGCCTCTGGGATCTTGCGACCTGCTCCAGAGACGGGGAGCCCAATGTCGTCCCGGTAACCTTCAAGGGCATTCTGGACGGCTGCACTCTCAC
>ONIT01000107.1 GCA_900317945.1 uncultured Pseudomonadota bacterium | reverse complement strand
GCGCTCTCGATGACTGATCTGATTGTGCCGAAGATGGGCATGATCGGCTTCTGGATCGGATTCCTCGCGGGGATATTCACCGCCTCGGCGCTTTACTTCCTGACGCTCTTCCTCAGGGTGTTCAGGATGAAGTCCGTGAGAATCTGAGATTAAGGGATGGCTCAGAACGGCTGCCTGGTCTTCTGCAGCATGAGGCTGATGAGCTTCCTCTCCGTGTCGCAGGACTCTCCGGCGGGACAGGCGGTCCAGAAGAGGTGCCAGGAGCCCTCCACCTCTGCAGCGGCCATGTAATAGTATCCGAGCAGGCCGCCGTAGGGAAGGCAGCTGCTGAAGGAGAAGGCGAGGGAGTGGTCTGAAAGGAGAAGCGACCTCACGCCGCCGTCCGGGCAGGAGTAGTCCCTCGCGATGGCTCCCGCCATGCTCTCCATCCTTCTCCCATCGGGAAGGTCTCCGAGGAACGCCTCAGTTACCCTCCCGGGATGGCTGCTCCGCCCGTACTCGATGAGCCGGTCGGTCTTTTTCGTAACCTTCCAGCCCCAGGGGAGCGTGTAGATCTGCCTGAGGCTCTCATCGGGCTCCTCATTCTCCGGAAACACGTCCCCATCAAGGAACGGATCGGTCCTGAACACCCTTGGAGCGCGCTCCTTCCCGGTGATGAACGTTACAGGCGCAGGGGCCTCCTCCTCAACGCGGTCATCGTAGTGGACGTTGCCGTAGACATCGACCCAGCGGTGGACCTGCGCGTCATCCCCCTCAGCCGCCCAGAGTGGCGCAGCGAGAAACGGAAGTAGAAGGCAGGCGTAGAAGGAGAGCCTCATGCGATCAAATCTTTACGGCAGTGCCGGTCGCGGTCACCATCAGATAGGTGTTGGTGGAGGCACCACTGTGCGGCTTGACGATGGAGCTGTAGTTTATTGAGACTCCGACAACAGCGTTGGCACCGAGGCCGGCTGCGTTCTGGCACATCTCATTAAGCGCCTGGTTTCTCAGATTGATGAACGATCCCTCGAAGTTACCCAACCAGCCGCTGAATCCTTCACCTGCAACCTCTTCACCGAAAACGATCCCCAGGTACTCAGAGATGCTCCTGCCCTGAACCGTGTTTGTTGTAGTTACTATCATAGTTGACTCCTCTGTAAACGGTTAAAATTCTAGCAGAAAGGACATCACTGTGCCCGGTGAAAAATGCGGCGGGGACATGCGCGCCTGAGCGGCCTGCAGCCGCGCTGGTGCGCAGGACACAAAAGCTGAGGAAAGGAGGAGCATAATGAAGGGGAAAGGCAGCAGCGGAGAGAGAACGCAGCGTGATGAGATCATCGCCTTTGCCAGGGAGCAGTACGGCGCAGAGCCTGAGTACCCCTGGGAGAAGCTCCCTCTCTACTGTGTCCTCCGGCACAGGGAGAACCGCAAATGGTACGCCCTCATCATGGACATCCCAGGTGAGAGGATCGATCCAAGGAGAAAGGGTGAGAGAGCTGATATCCTGAACCTCAGGGTTGATCCGGAGGAGGGATCGTTCCTCAGGCAGGAGGAGGGGTTCTATCCCGCCTACCATATGCACCGGGAGAACTGGATAACCATCATCCTAGACGGAACCGTCAGCATGGAGACCATCCTCCCGCTCCTTAAGGAGAGCTACTCCCTGACGCTTAAGAAGGCTGTTTCCCGAAAGACTCCTGAGCGGGGGAGCAGGGACTGGCTCGCGCCCGCGAACCCTGCCTATTACGAGATTGACAAAGCGATTGACGAAAGCCTCCCTGACGGGACCTTCATCTGGAAGCAGGGCGCCGGCATCCTCCCCGGCGACACTGTCTGGCTCTATGAGACTGCCCCGGTCTCCGGCATCATCTGCCGGGCGCTCGTTACCGAGACTGACATACCCTATGAGCACAGCGATGAGCATGTAACCGTCAGGAAAGTCATGCGCCTCCGCCTCACGGATGACCTCCGGAAGAGCCCTGTCCCGCTCGCGTTCCTTAAGGAGCACGGCGTCTCGGTGGTGAGGGGACAGAGAACGGTTCCGTACAGCCTGAAGGCAGCGCTCGGAAAGCTTCTTCATGAATGATATCTGGAACCCCTGGCACGGCTGCCGGAAGATAAGCGAGGGCTGCCTAAACTGCTACATGTTCAGGATGGACGCATCCAGGGGCGCCGACGGCGGCAGGATTTACCGGGTAAAGAACAATTTCTCCCTGCCCCTCAAGAAGGACCGGCAGGGGAGCTACAAGGTTCCCTCAGGCATGACTCTCCGGGTCTGCATGACGAGCGACTTCTTCCTTAAGGAGGCTGATGAGTGGCGGGATGCCGTGTGGCAGACGATGAGGCTCCGGCCGGACGTGCACTTCTGGCTCCTCACGAAGCGTGCCTCAAGGATCAGGGAGTGCCTGCCTCCGGACTGGGGCGGGGGATATGAGAACGTCTCGCTCAATGTCTCGATTGAGAACCAGAAAAGAGCTGACGAGCGGCTCCCCATCCTCCTTGACATCCCGGCGAAACACCGCGGGGCGATGGCCGCTCCCCTTATAGGACCGCTCAGCATCGGCCGCTGGCTCGACACCGGGCTCATTGAGGAAATCCTCGCGGACGGAGAGAACTACGACGGCGCGAGGCCGCTCCGCTATGAATGGGTGAAAAGCCTTTATGAGGAGTGCGCCTCGAGGAAGATCAGGTTCACCTTCTTCGGCATCGGAAGCGAGTTCATCATGAACGGCCGCGTATACCACGCGCCGAAGGCATACCAGCACGCCGAGGCGCAGAGATCAGGCCTTCAGTACCCGCCCCTCGGGAGGGAGGTGAGGCTGCAGCCGCGCTGCGCGAAATGCCCCAGGCGCTTTTACTGCAGCGGCTGCACCTGGTGCGGGAGGTGCGGCACTGGTTCAGCTTTGTGACGCCTGAAAAGCAGAGGGGCACAGTGCGGATAGCCGCTCTGCGCCCCTCTTTCAGGCCGGCAGTGCCGGCCCCTCTTTTACAGATTTCCCGAAATTACTTCGCGAATGACTTCCACGCGTTGATGAGGCCGTTGGTGGAGGAGTCATGAGAGGTGACCTTCTCGTCGGACTTCAGCTCAGGGATGATGCGGCCGGCGAGCTGCTTGCCGAGCTCAACGCCCCACTGATCGAAGCTGTAGATGTTCCAGATGACGCCCTGGACGAAAATCTTGTGCTCGTACATCGCGATGAGAGCGCCGAGGGTCTCCGGGGTAATCTCCTTCACAAGAATGGAGTTCGTAGGACGGTTGCCCTTGAAGATCTTGAACGGAACGACGTCCTTCACCTCATCGAGAGTCTTGCCCTTGTCCAGGAACTCCTTCTCAACCGCCTCTTTGGTCTTGCCGAAGGCAAGGGCCTCGGTCTGGGCGAAGAAGTTGGAGAGCAGCTTGACGTGGTGATCGCCGATGGGGTTGTGGGTAATGGCAGGAGCGATGAAGTCGCAGGGGATTATCTTGGTGCCCTGGTGGATGAGCTGGTAGAAGGCGTGCTGGCCGTTGGTGCCTGCCTCGCCCCAGATAATAGGGCCGGTCTGGTAGTCAACGGGGTTGCCGTTTCTGTCAACGGACTTGCCGTTTGACTCCATGTTGCCCTGCTGGAAGTAGGCAGGGAAGCGGTGCATGTACTGGTCGTACGGCAGGATGGCCTCGGAGGCGAAGCCGTAGAAGTTGTTGTACCAGATGCCGATGAGGGCAAGGGTAAGAGGAATGTTGTCCTCGGGAGCGGCGGTCTCGAAATGCTGATCCATCTCATAGGCGCCCCTGAGGAGCTTCTCGAAGTTGTCGAAGCCGACGGAGAGGCAGATGGAGAGGCCGATAGCTGACCATGAGGAGTAGCGGCCGCCGACCCAGTCCCAGAACTCGAACATGTTGTCAGGATCGATGCCGAACTCGGTTACGCCCTTGGTGTTGGTCGAGAGGGCGACGAAGTGCTTGGCGACGAACTTCTGGTCGCCTGCGGCCTTGAGGAACCAGTCGCGGCAGGTGTGCGCGTTGGTCATGGTCTCAAGGGTGGTGAAGGTCTTGGATGCGATGAGGAAGAGTGTGGTCTCGGGATCGCAGCGCTTCAGGACCTCGGCAGCATGGGTGCCGTCGATGTTGGAGATGAAGTGCATCTCGAGGTGGTTCTTGTAGGGCCTCAGGGCCTCGGTGATCATGACAGGGCCCAGATCGGATCCGCCGATTCCGATGTTGACGACGCTCTTGATTGCCTTGCCGGTATAGCCCTTCCACTCGCCGGAGATGACCTTCTCGGAGAAGGCCTTCATCTTGGCAAGGACGCGCTTCACATCGGGCATCACATCCTTTCCGTCAACGAGGACAGGCTTGCCGCTCATGTTGCGGAGGGCGGTATGAAGAACTGCGCGGCCCTCGGTGCGGTTGATCTTCTCGCCGCTGAACATCGCCTTGATGGCATCGCTGACGCCGCACTCCTCAGCGAGCTCGCGGAGAAGGCCCATGGTGGTGCTGTCAATGAGGTTCTTGGAGTAGTCAACCAGCATGTCATTGCCGAATTTCTTCGAGAAATGATCAAAGCGGCTGGGATCAGCCTCAAAGAGTGACTTGATGGTGCGGTCGAGCCTGGAGCTTCTTCCACGCAGCGGTAGTGGTCGGGTTGATGTTCTTCAGCATTGAATAATGTCCTCGGTTGGAATTAAACATACGCTGTCATTTTATCATTTACGCAAAGGGGCGGATAAGCAGGGGACAGAAATTACAGAGCCGTAACGACGGCTTTTCATTCGAATGCAGAGAGACAGCTCTGCACCTTGACAGGAGAAGATGTACCGCATCGGGGACAGGATGCGGCGGCAGGCGGAAAGTGCCAAAGAGGCCTCCCGGTCAGGCGGCAGATGTTTCAGGCACGGCGCCGGACGCGCCATTGCGGCATTCGGCCCTGAATGAGCGGATTTTATAAAGCCACCTGGCTCTGTTCCCTGACGCCTCGGAGCTGATACCGGTTAGATCAAAGCCTGCACTGGTTCTGGCTCTTCTTCAGAACATTTCAGCATCCGGCCGCTTCTCACGATGCCGGCTCTGACTCATCAACCGATGACCATCGCGTAAACTGCCTTACCTTGCTGTCGCCGTTGAATACCAGAGCCAGCCTGAGAACAGGTTTGGATGGCAGGGTTTCCCCGTATTTCATGCTCTTAATCTGTTCAGACGCTTCTTTGAGCTTCTTCCCGCACTCCGATGCTGTATCAGCGTACTTAAGCTCAAGAACTATGCGGCGCCTGTCATATTCAATGACAATATCCGAACGTCCGGCTGCATTCTGGATTTCCGTGCTGACAGGAAGATTGCCGCCCATCATGAACACATGTATATAGTTCTGAACCTCTTTCTCGTTTTTGATTGGATATCTCTCATAGCTTAATGCATTGAACATTCTGTTAAGCTCAGACACTATGCTTTCTGCATCCCCTTTGTAAAAAACGCTCCTGTAGTCCGGTTTGCTTTCCAGATAGGCGCTGAAAATCCTGGTTGAGACCAGCCTTGCGAGTGCCCTCTGAACCTCTTTGTTCGGAGTCTTCAGGATTACTGAGTAGCCGGAAAGATCAGAATCAAGCGTCAGGTAACCGGTCTGGCACATAAGGATCTTCTGATCGATAGACAGCAGTGAGGATGGATTAAGGAAATTCTCTGTTTCGACATATACCGGAACATTAAAATCACTGACTTCCAATTTATGTCCCTTGAAGTAATTTGCCAGAATAGTCGGAATTCCGCCATTTTCGTACCAGTAATTGCCGAAAGCAACGTATCCCTTCTTCCATACATTCAGAAAGAAACTGTTGACTGACCAGGTGGAAAATACCTTTACTCTGTTGGTCTCATCAAAGCTGTAGCCGTCATATTCCTCCGCAAGCCTGTCAAGGAGCTGATCACGCAGCTCATCTGTGACCTGTTCTTCGGGCATTCCCTTATCAGCTGATACAGCAAGGTTTATATAGTCGGCGTAATATTTCCCGAGCTCTTCCCTGGTAAATCCTGTAATTGTTGCAATTTCAGAGGCATAGCTGACGTCAAGAATGTCGGAACCAGCTGAAAAAATTGAGACATCCTTCAGTCTTGTAACTCCGGCAGCGCAGAGAAACCTTACAAGCGGCTCTCCTTTGACGGCACCGTAAAGCTCGCGGAGCGAAATCCGGAACTGCTCATACAGTTCAGGATTATTTATGTTTGCGGCAAGCTGCGCGTCATACTCGTCAATGAGGATTACTATCTTCTGCTTTTTCAGCCTCAGCGAGTCGAACAAGGATATCATTGAGCGCCTGGGGAGGTCTTTTGATACATAATCAATGCCGTTGAGACGTGCGAACTTTGACAGGGTGTCATCAAAATCAGTACAGAATTCCTTGTAATCAGTGCAGCTGAAATTCAGGAAGTTCAGTCTCAGGACAGGATACCTTTCCTCGGTCCATTTGTCATAAATCCAGGTACCCCTGAAATATGGCTCGGTGCCCTGCTCAAAAAGCGTGCCGATGGTGTCAAGCATCAGGGATTTCCCGAAGCGTCTGGGCCTTGATATGAAAACCCTCCTGTTCATCAGAAGCCTGCTTATCTCACGGGTTTTGTCAATGTAGATATAACCGGAATCTATAAGATCGGTAAAGCTCTGAGTCTGGGCTATTCCTTTCATGTTAAGCCTCGTATAAATGACACTTACCTGTTCATTATTGCAGTGATACCTGCATTCTCTGAGTTTTTCAAAGCTATGTACTAAAAACCGCTGTAAATTTCATAAAATATTGCTGATTCAATAAGTTATATAAATTTAATCAATTTACAGACCTCATTCAAAAAAACAGCACAATGCACTAAACATCAGTCTCACTTCAGGCAGCCTGCAGAGAATTCCGCAGCTCAAATAAGAGCAGCTGCATACCAGGCTGGCGTTAAAATCCGGATGTTTTCGTATGAAACAGCGCCGGAACTATGCTTAGTCTTAATTGATTTCAGCTCGTCCGAAATAAGCCTATGCATTCAGCAGCTTTCCAGATGTTAGTGTACGATCCTTTATTCATGCCGTTTGTCTTGGCTGCGGTATATGCGTTCTTTAATTTGCCCCCTGAACACAATTCATGTACCCATTTCTGATTCTTCAAAAAACTCTCATTCTTGCAGAAGCCAGGAAGATACTTCTGCAGCTGGGCTATGACGGCCCACGAAGTCCCGAACTGTCTTGTTGTGTTTACAAAATGAAGCAGGAACCAGTACTCTATCGATGGAAGGCTGTCACACAGTACAACATCACTGTTCGAGGCATACTTTCTCTTAAGCTCATCCAGCCGTACTTTCTCCTTTTCATCCCATGTCGATACATCTGCATCGAACACTACAACTGCCCTCCCGCGACCATCCAGCACCTGCTTTATACGTTTATCAAGTGAACTGATATTTTCCTCCCCGAAGTTGCGCGGACGGATTTTTATTCCCAGCCGGAACAAAGACTGAAGATGGTAAAAATACCACTGCTCGGTGATGCCGGCCCCAATGATCGTAAAATGAGTATCCCTGATCTGCCTTGCTGCTGTTTTTCTTGCCATAATTTCTAAATGTTTGGAACCGCGCCAAATGCCCCGTTGCGATAGGATTTCTGAAAAGATTTGATTTTTCTGAGTCCTTTGAATTCCACAAGTGAATAGAGGTCAGAGCATCCGTCTTCCCCTTTTTCCGTGAACCAGACTGAGTCTTTCCGAATTAAATCATCCACAGTGTCCAGCAGTGGATCGTAATGAGTAGTAACCAAAAGCTGGCTCCTGCTATCGGATTTAAAGAATTGCTCCAGAATAAATTCCGTCAGGTCAGGATGAAGTGACGATTCAATCTCATCGATGGGCAAAAATTCATTATTAAGAATTGCGCTGTAAATAGCTGTTTCGATACCGAATGTACGCCGTGTTCCAAGGCTCTGAAGATCGTTGGAAAGAATATATTTCTCCGTACCTCTGCTGTTTTTGACTGTGTGCTCAAAGTAAGTGCGGACATGATCGGCATATTTCTCAGCGCCGATATCGGTAATGTTGAAATCAGCTCGGTGTACAAAATCAACCAGGTATTTTTTTAAAGCATCATTGTTAAGGACCATTTTCCCGGCATAATCAGACATGGTGGTACCAGGATCAATAACCTGATGCGTCCTTTGGCGCATCCAGTCACTTGCGTCATTAATATGCGGCAATGAATAATTGATCATTTTCTTTGCTGCGAAGAACGACATGTTGGGCAGACATCTCACTGCTATTTCCCTGGACACTGTTGCGTCAACCCTGACAATGGAAGGGTTAAACCGGATCACCGACTGCCCATTTTCAAATGATCTGGAAAAAAGCAGCGTAGGCTGGGCACTTTTGTAAAAATACAGTTTCTCTGAAATTACATGGTGCGTATCCAAAATCAGCACATACCAGTATTTCTTGCCAGCAGTATAAAATTTCAGCCCGAATTCTGTAGGTTCCTGCGGAGTAACTTTGTCAAGCAGGAAAGGAATGCTCTCAGTAGGAGCATATAGATCGGCAGGCTGATGAAACCAAAAATTACGCAGATAATCGAAAGCAGCCAGAAGATTCGATTTGCCGCTCGCGTTCGCGCCAAAGATAAGAGCAAGACGAAGCAGACGCACTCCGGGAGCGACCTCAACCACATGAGAACTCTCAAAAGTCGTATCCCTGGTGGCTTCGAAGCTCAATGTTACCTTGTCCTTGAAAGAACGGAAATTTTTGACTGTAAATTCCTGTATCATGGGTTATCACTAATTTTGGGTTAAGCAAAGTCGCCAAATTCTCTTTCATAAGTTAAATCAAATACCATAATAATCCTATTTTATTTTCGATTTTGACCAGTTTCAGCACACTTTACGAAATAAAATGGTCAAAATACCTGATTTGATTTTCATTTGTTCTCCTCTTCTTCCCAAGAAAGCTCATCACTCATATCCAGTGTCATTAATCCCTGTCTCCATTCTGTTTCCAATTCCACGCTTTCTGCGTCTATTAGCCGCTACCTGCACTCCGGAATGTGCTCCGTAAATTCAGATTTGTCTTCCTTCGGCAGGCAGTTCCTGAATGCCCGCCTTTACTCGTCCTCATCCCAGGAAAGAGAGCCGTCATAGCAAGGGTTGCGGCAATACTCGTTATATTCCTGCCAGCAAGTCGGAATCCCGCGAGCCATCCAGTCACTTCCATAATCAAAAAAGTAGTCTTCCATTTCCGGGCTCATATCATCCGGATCAGGAACAAAGGAACGCACGGAATCCAGAAGGATTTTCTTCAATTCATCCCTACTGTTTGCCTTTACAACTCTGGACTCGTCTTTATGTTCCTGATTGTTATAAAACACTACCTGCTTTCCTTTTCTCCACGAGGCTCTGACTTTTTCTGATTTGTCATAGACATCAAGATCCCATGCTACCTGAGATAAACGGACAGTCTTATAAAAATCCAAGAGCTGAGGATTTTTCTTCCAAACCGCACGCGCCCATCCTTCCACTGTTTCAATAAACCCAAGGAACTTAATATCAGCCTCAAGCTCCTTTGAAAACCCTGTGTCCTTATTTTCCATTCTTCACCCTCAGTACTGACTGTTACAGGATCAGCCGCGCTCCTGCAGCATTTCCGCCCCAGAGAGGGAGAGCAGGTGGCTTCAAGCGGGTGCCGGAGCCAGTCCGTCCCTCCCTCATGCTTTTAATATTAGCGGCCGCCGGAGCACCGATCAAATTTCAGTCACCTCCTGTATGTCATAAGGAGCCGTCTCTGATGATTTTTTCTGGTTTCTCCTTCTCCGCCCCCGCTTTCACACTCATCTGACAGCATTTTCACCTGCCCTTCACCAAAGCCGTGTACCCTTGACGCCTGTCCATGAGGTGGCATTCCGGGAGTAATAAGGAGATGGCGCATGTGGCAAGGCGGCTGTCCTGGGGGCATGCCAGGCAAAACCGGATCCGGGTTGATCTTTCATCATAAAGCAGTAGAATCTGCCCCGCTCACGGGCATTGGCGGAAAGAGAAGGATCCGGAGGGGCCTCACCGCCGCATGCAGCACCCGTGTGATGAGGGAAACACCATGCAGCAGAAAAATCTGGAAAGAGACGCGATAGACTTCGGACGGCTCAACATACCGTCACTCTTTATCAGGCTTTTTGTCCCGACACTCCTGGGGCTCCTGTTCTCGGCTGTCCTTAACCTTGCGGACGGCATCTTCGTCGGCCGCGGCGTGGGAAGCGACGCGCTTGCCGCCATCAACGTGGCAGCCCCGATCTTCATGGTCTGCACCGGGCTCGCGATGATGTTCGGAAGCGGTGTCTCGGTCGTGGCGGCGCTCCACCTCTCGCACGGCAACATCAAGGCCGCCAACATCAACATGACCCAGGCGGTGACCGTCGGAGTATTCGTGATGACCGTCATCGCGGCCGTAGTGTTCGTCTTCCCGGAGCACTTCGGCACGCTCTTCGGCGGAAGCCCGGAGCTGATGCCCTATGTAGTGGGCTATCTCCGCTACATAACCCCGGGGCTCCCATTCATCATCGTGCTTGTTGAGGGCATGTTCATCCTCCGCCTCGACGGGGCGCCCAACATCGCCATGGGAGTCAATATCGCGGCATCAATCCTCAACATCTTCCTCGACTGGCTCTTCGTCTTCCCCTTCGGCTGGGGCATCGAGGGGGCGGCCTTCGCGACGACGCTCTCACAGGCGATCGGCGCGCTCCTCATCCTGTACTACCTCTTCTTCCGCACGAGGACGCTGCACTTCTACAGGCCGAAGTTCTCGAGGACCGCTATAAGGCTCACCGTCCGCAACGTGGGCTACATGTCAAAGCTCGGCGCCTCGACGCTCCTCGGCGAGCTCGCGCTCTCCTTCACCATGGTGGTCGGCAACTACGCCTTCATCGGGAGGCTCCATGAGGACGGCGTGGCCGCCTTCAGCGTCACCTGCTACCTCTGCCCGCTCATCTTCATGTTCGGGAACTCCATCGCGCAGGCGGCGCTTCCCATAATGACCTTCAACTACGGCGCGCATAACACCGGAAGAGTCAGGCAGACCGTCCGCCTGGCGCTCCTTTTAGGCGCTGTCTCAGGCATCCTGATGACCCTCTGCGGAGTGTTCTTCAGCCCTGAGATCGTGAGCCTCTTCCTCGAGGACGGACTCAGTTCAGCCCGCCTCGCGGTTGACGGCTACCCCGTATACGCGAGCTGCATTATGTTCTTCACGCTCAACATCGTGGCGATAGGCCTCTACCAGAGCGTTGAGAAGCCGCGCGCCGCCTCGGTGTTCATGCTCCTCCGCGGCTTCATCTTCCTCTTCATCGCATTCATGGCGATGCCCCGCCTTATGGGCGACACCGGGCTCTGGCTCGCGATACCGGTGACCGAGGCCGCGACCTTCCTCGTCATCGTCTGCCATGCGGTGCTGACGCTGGGGAAAAAGGACAAGTCCGCAGCCTGAGAGAACGCGGAGCCCGGGCTCAGTAAGGCCCGGTCCCGCGGACGAAGGCCACGTTCTCCGGGAGCGCGGCCATGAACTCCTGGAATTTCCGGCAGCCGGGCTCATGCGCCATGACGATCCCGAAGGACTCCAGATGGGAGTGGAGCACCACGGGCCCCAGGAACTTCGCGCCGCGCCTTTTGAGATCAGCGCTGAGGCGGCGTGACGCCTCTGACTCCGCTGGCTGCTTTCCGTAAAATACCAGGACTTTATTGTCCACGAAGCTCCTGATGTAGCTGTCGAACAATCCGAACTCAGCCACAATAGCGAGGAACACCTTCGAGTTCCCGATCACGGCTCGGACCTTGCGCTCCGAGCGGATCATGCCGTCCTCTGCGAGTATTCGCTCCACATCTGAGTCATCAAACTCCGCCACCTTCCGGCAGTCAAAGCCAGCGAAGCATCTGCGGAAGATCTCCCGCTTCCCGAGCATCAGATCCCAGCTGAGCCCGCACTGCATCACCTCAAGCACGAGGTGCTCGTAGTGAGACTCGTCATCGTGCCGCTCCGTGCACCACCCCTCATCGTGATAGCGGCGGAGGAGCTCATTCTCCTCGCACCAGGCGCAGCGCCCGGTGCTGACGAAGCCGCGGCGCCTCGGCGGATACAGTTCCCTGAGGCACACTTTGCACGGCCTGAAGCCTCCCCGGATCGCGTCCTCCAGGGTATCGAAGAGGACAATGTTCTTCCGCGCGGGGACTCTTGCGCTGCACGACGGGCGGCACACGATACCGGTGGACTTCACCCCGTACCAGAAGCGCCAGTCATAGCTTCCATCCCGGCTCTCTATCGCCCGGAGCTTCTCCTCATCGTCCATCGCATCCCTCAGAAAACGTAGCCTTATTGCCCTCTCCCATATTACAGCCTAAAATTGCAGCGCACAGGATTAACCATCAGAGGAGAAAGACATGGCCGCTGACAGCGGAAACCCAATCTGCACCTTTTTCTACGACACGCCCTGCGGCCGCATGCAGCTTGTGTCCGCGGGTGACAGGCTCTGCCTCTGCGACTGGCTCTCCGAGGAGCACCACGGCCGGGTTCTCAGGAGGCTCGGGAAGGAGCTCGGCGGTGATCCGCGTGAGGAGAAGTCTGAGGTCATCAGCGAGGCCATGCGGCAGCTTGACGAGTACTTCGCAAAGGAGAGAAAGGAGTTCGACCTCCCGCTGATGTTCGTCGGCACCGGGTTCCAGAAGTCGGTCTGGAATGCCATGCTCTCCATACCCTACGGGAAGACCGAGTCCTACGGCGCGCTCGCCGCGAGGCTCGGAAGGCCCACGGCCGTCCGCGCTGTCGCCGGGGCAAACGGCGCCAACGCCATCTCCATCATCGTGCCCTGCCACCGGGTAATCGGATCTGACCATTCACTTACCGGCTACGGCGGAGGCATAGAGGCAAAGAAGTACCTGCTTGAGCTCGAGCAGGGCAGCGGCACGCTCTTCTGAGATACGGCGAGGCTCTCTGAGTTTTTCAACGTGTACTAGAAATTCCCCAATAATTCACGCATGATCAATCAATTATTTGATAAATACCCTTGATTTTGTCTCTTATTTTTAGTACAATGTGCTAGTAATTAAAAGAGGCATCCTATGTCACGTCCTGTTGATCCTGAAAGCGGGTACAGAATAAAAATTCACAAGAACAAAGGTCACTCCTATGCCAGCACCCAGCCTGCCGTCCTGGATCCTGATACGGGGAAGAAGAAATACCACCGCATTCACTGGGGCACGGTTGATGAGAACAAAAAGTTCCATCCTGGCAGCAGATATCTGCTTGCATCGGCCTCTGAGAGGGCGAAGCTTATCTTCCCGAATGACTGGGATTTAAGTGAGACCAAGGACCTTCCTGTGAGCTCCCAGCCGGCCGAACCCGAGAGCCCTGTGATTGAATCACAGGACGAGAACAGGCTTTACGGAGACATATGGCTGCTTGAGCAGATTGCTGATGCCACAGGCATCAGGCAGGACCTTATGGCAGTCTTTGACAATGACTCAGATAAGGTCAATGCGATACTGACTCTTGCTTACTTCCCTATGTCAGGAAAAGG
>ONIT01000123.1 GCA_900317945.1 uncultured Pseudomonadota bacterium | reverse complement strand
TTATCCAGACGATGAATATTTCTTCCTCAAAATCATCGATTCCAGCAGAAAGGAGTATGTCAGGAACGAGCGATCACACAGAAAATGTGATTGAGCCATTATTTTTCAGATCTTTTGTAAATTTGAGCAGCGTATATTTTTTGAGTAATTTGGAATTGCGTTTTATTGGGTTCAGGTAATGAAGGTCCGGATGCGCTTTGAACTGTTCTTCTGCTGATTTCTCTGGGAAGCCTTTATCGGCAACGATGATTCCCTTGGTAATCCCATTCTCCTTTATAAACTCCTCATATGCGACACTGTCCAACATATTTCCCGGGAAGCATTTGGAACAAACAGGTTCCATTTTCTCCAGGTCAAAAGCATAAAGGACAGAAATATCCCTTGTGCCCTTCTTTTTTGCTTTCCGTGAGAATTCAGAAAGTGAGTTCACAACAGAATTGTCGGTTTTCAGCGTTCCATCTATCAGCAGATGGCTGTCTGCCTTGACTGCGCTTGCCCGGTTCTGCATAAAAGTGTGGATTTTTGAACAGGTCTTCCCGAGGTCATTTATGAATTTCGATACGGTATTTTTCGACAATACCACACCTGGATAGAGTTCAGACAGGAAGCTTTCCTCATAATCATCCTGCAACTCACAGTCATGTACTCCATGACGACAAACTCTCAGAACAGATATGCAATAGATTTTGATTGTGTCATTCAGGCTATAGACCTTACGCAATTCTGGCTGAATATCTCTGAACAGCTGATCACAGAGTTCTGCATTAGCCCAGTTCTTCAGGTCTATGCATGCCTGTGATACCGGTTTTGGCTCCTCATCTCCAATCGGCATATATAGGTGATTTACGATATGACCAACAGTAGAGCCGTTTATCGGTAGTCGTCTCCCGTTAACATACTTGCAACCGATTCGCTCGCGAACAGCATAGAGCTTTTTATCTTTGCCGTAAGCGATAACGATGGTGTTTTTAGGTCGTTCCACTTTAAGAATATCTTCAGGAATAGGCATGGCAGTGGTCTCCTTGGTATAGTCTATTTTATCATAATTAGACTATACCAAAAGGCAAAATCAGCAACGAGCCCCCTGTCAAAATGAGGTCTGAAAATACGGTGAAATAAACTTGGTTTGGAAAATGGAGAGAAGAAAAGTTCGATGTCTATCGGTTTTTATTGAGAATAATGACTTTGGTATAGTCTAATGGATTGTGAATCTATTATTCAATATTTTTATCCTGCGTGTTTTTTGTCCGGAAATGCGTTTATAATCTTAAAGGCGGCTCAAAGAGAGCCGCTGCGCAATCCTGAAGTGTACGGATGTTTCCGTGCCAGCTTTACATCACTCGGTGACAGGAGAATTTCAAAATGGCCGAAGAGACTATATTTACCAAGATAATCACCGGAAAGATTCCCTCAAAGCTTCTTTATCATGATGATCTTGTTTCAGCCTTCAGGGATATCAGCCCCAAGGCTCCGGTTCATATCCTGATTGTGCCCAACAAGCCCATTCCTTCAGTAAATGAGGTTGCCCCTGAGGATGAGCCTGCCATCGGCAGGATGTTCTCTGTTGCAAGGAAGCTAGCCGCAGAGGAAGGAATTGCCGCAGACGGCTACAGGCTCATTGTCAATGTCGGCAGGAACGGCGGGCAGGAAGTCCCTCATCTGCATATGCATCTTCTTGGCGGGCAGGAAATGGGAGCGCTGGGCTTCAGGGGGAAAGGTGAATAAGATTCGTTGCGGCCTTATCATGGCCGCCGCTGCGGCCGTCCTGGTCCTTGACGGCTGCTCGACGCTGTCGGCCATTTTCCCCAAAAGGCGCGATCCCGGAACCGTTGAAATCGTAAGCCTAAGCGAGCCTGCGGCAAAGAACACCATTGACAGGCAGGGCACTGCGTCAGGCGCTGTCTCCGCGGGCAAGTCCGGCACGGCCGCCGCTGCGCCGAAAAAGCCCTCTGCGTCTGACGACATCCCGCTTTACGGCGGAACCGGCCCGCTGCCCGCAGCCGCGCCGCAGCAGAGCGCAGGAGCATCTGACGGCATAGAGATCATCGACTCCCACGAGAGCTCCGTACCTCCGGCAGCACCAGCGAAGGCTGAAAGCCAGTGGCCTGCCGCGAAGCCTGCGGCAGAGGCTCAGGCTGCGAAGCCTGCAGCCCCGGCTGCTGAAAAGGCTCCGGCAGAGAACGCCAAGCTGCTGCAGGCCTCCTCCATCCTTGTGAAGAAGGGAATCAGCACGGCAGGCTCAGGCTCCATATATATCGAGAAAATTGCCGTTGACGCTCCGTACAAGCATGACACTGCGGCGCTGACCGCGGCTGTCGAGAAGCAGATCCGGAGCTCCGGCAAGTTCACCATGGCCGACAGCAGGGCCGTTTCCAATATCAGGGGCTCCCTCGAGTACCAGAATGTATCCGGCGGAAACTGGGCAAGCCTAATCAAGCTTGCCAAATCGCAGAACATCGACAAGGCCTTCTACGGGGCAATCGGCTCAACCGGCGACTCGGTCTACCTTGACTATTCCATCATAGACGTGAAGTCAGGCGCGATCCTCTGGGAAGACACCGTTCATGTAGACGGAGCAGCGCGCTGAGTTGATTAACGGCATTTTCAGTTCCGGCGGGCGCAAGTCCGCCGTTTTTCTCACGGTCCTGCTCTCCTCCTTCCTTCTCTCCGGCTGTCTCGTCAGGTTCATGTACGACTGGCTTGACGTATACGCGGCATGGAAGATTGACGACTACTTCGACATCACAAGAAGCCAGAAAAGCTCGCTGTACTCAGAGCTTGACGGGATAATAGCCTGGCACCGGAGGAGCGAGCTCGCAAAATACTCCGCCTATCTACGGGAAATCTCCGCCGCTGCAGAAAAGCCGCTCTCCGAGGCCCAGGTCAGGGACTTCCTTGACCGCGCATACGAAATGTCGCGCGATCTCCTGAGGCATTCCGCTCCATCAATGAACAGGCTCGCGGCAAGGCTCTCTGATGAGCAGATAAAGTCCTATCTGGCAGACCGGACCCGCCATCAGCAGAATGACCGGGACGACTTCATGAAGGATCACGGAGTGAAGGCTCACCGGAAATTCAAGAAGCAGCTTGTCTCGTCGCTCGAGTATGCGCTGGGGAGCATCGAGCCATCGCAGCAGCATTATGTCGACACACTCGCCGGGTGGTACGTCATCATCTACCCGAAGTGGCTCGACTATGAGGAGCTCTGGGTCAATGAGCTCGTCAGGACGTTCGGGGAGCGCGGCAAGCCCGCCTTTGAGAAGGACATCATTCTCCTTTTCCTCAATGCGCCGGAGCTCGGAGGCGGACGCTACTCAGAGTTCATCAGGATGTATAATGACAAGCTTGTCAGGTGGATTTCCGATTTCTCTGCCCGCCTTACGCCTGAGCAGAGGGAGCATTTCAGGGAAAGGCTTGATGATCTAGCTGATGAGCTTGATTCGATCGGGCGCTAGCCCCATGTTTCTGGGTCCGGCCCCGTATGAAAGCGTGTCCGCCCGGTGCGGCAACAGATTAAGGATTTTGGTTATCACATGATTCCTGTACTATCAAATGAGCCTGGAATTGAGCCGGAGTACCAGGCATTCTTCAAGGCACTGAAGGAAGCCGGCTTTTCCGGGGATATCGAGACTTCGTTTTCCTCAAGGCTTGCTGTCGCAACCGACAACAGCGTCTACCAGTGGCTTCCCCAGGGAGCGGTGTTCCCGAAGAGCAGCGATGATGTGGTTAGCCTGGTAAAGCTGGTATCCGATCCGAAGTTCCGCAATGTGCGGTTCACCCCGCGCGGGGGCGGCACGGGTACAAACGGCCAGTCCCTCAACGGCGGAATCGTGGTTGATCTGTCAAGGCATATGACGGCCATCCTCGAGCACAACAAGGATGAGCACTGGGTCAGGGTGCAGCCCGGCGTCATCAAGGATGATCTCAACTCAAGGATCAAGTCCACCGGCTACTTCTTCTCGCCGGATCTCTCGACCAGCAACCGGGCGACGATCGGAGGCATGATCAGCACTGACGCCTCCGGGCAGGGCGCAAGGCGCTACGGCCGCACATCAAGGCACGTAATGTCCGTAACCGTCGTTCTCATGGACGGCTCAGTCGCCGAGTTTTCTCCCAAGACCGGCAGCGCGCTCCGGGAGAAGCTTGCCCTCAAGACCTTTGAGGGCGATCTCTACAGGATTGTCTACGGCATAGCGAAGGGCAGGCGTGCCGAGATCGAGAAAACCTTCCCCGATCTCAACCGCTTCCTTACCGGATATGATCTGAAGCATGTCTACGATCCGGAGACTGACACGCTCGATCTCTCCAGGATCATCTGCGGCAGCGAGGGCACGCTTGCCTTCATTGTCGAGGCAAAGCTCGACCTGACCAAAATCCCAGCGTTCCGCGCGCTGGTCAACGTCAAGTACGACAGCTTCGACTCAGCACTCCGGAATGCACCTCTCATGATGAAGGCTGACGCGCTCTCGGTTGAGACGGTTGACTCCAAGGTGCTCAACCTCGCCAAGACAGACATCGTCTGGTATCAGGTAAAGGATCTCATCAAGGAGGTTCCGGGAAAGGATCTCCAGGGCATCAATATTGTCGAGTTCTCCGGAGACGACGAGGAGCACCAGAACGAGCTCGTCGAGAGCCTCTGCCGCAGGCTTGACGAGCAGATGAAGAAAGGCGAGGCGGGCGTCATCGGCTACCAGACCTGCAAGGATCTGCCGAGCATCCTCTCAGTCTACGCCATGAGAAAGAAGTCCGTAGGGCTCCTCGGCAAGGCACAGGGAGACGCCAAGCCTATCCCCTTCACTGAGGATACCGCCGTTCCGCCGGAGCATCTTGCTGACTACATCCTGGAGTTCCGCGCGCTTCTTGACTCCTACCACCTTAAGTACGGCATGTTCGGCCATATCGACTGCGGCGTGCTGCATGTCAGGCCGGCACTCGACATGACCGATCCCGAGCAGGAGAAGACTCTCCGGAGCATCTCTGACCGCATGGTCGAGCTCACCAAGAAATACGGCGGCCTGATGTGGGGAGAGCACGGGCGCGGGTTCAGGAGCGAGTACGGCCCCAAGTACTTCGGAGACCTCTACCCTGAGCTCAGGAAAATCAAGAAGGCCTTCGATCCTGACAACAGGCTGAACCCCGGCAAAATTGCCGTTCCTGAGGGGAAGGATGAGAAGCTGGTATCTGTTGACTTCCAGAAGCGCGGCACCTTTGACCGCCAGATCAGCCTCGACGTGCGCCACGATTTCAGCGACGCGATGGGCTGCAACGGCAACGGCCAGTGCTTCACCTACGATCTCAACTCCCCGATGTGCCCCTCATACAAGCTTACGAGGGATCGCCGCTTCTCCCCTAAGGGAAGATCTACGCTTATCCGCGAGTGGCTCAGGGAACTTCAGGCAAAGGGGATTGATCCGAGGGATGAGGAGCACATTAAGGACGGCCGCTCTGTAACAGGCGTATTCCGGAGGTTCCTCAATACTCTTGCTCTCAGGAGCGGAACCCAGGACTTCTCGAAGGAAGTCTGGGACGCAATGCAGGAGTGCCTTGCCTGCAAGGCCTGCGCAAGCCAGTGCCCGGTGAAGGTCGACGTCGCGAACTTCAGGGCAAGGTTCCTAAATATCTACTACCAGCGCTACTCAAGGCCTCTCAAGGACCTGATCGTGCGCAATATCGAGCAGACCGTTCCTCTCGCCGCCTCCTTCCCAAGGCTGATGAACGCGCTCTCGCTCAACCCGGTCTCCGATTTCCTGACAAGGAAGGTGGTCGGCTTTGCCGATGCTCCGGCAATGAGCGTCCCGGCGCTTCCGGAGCTCCTCTCAGAGCTTGGCATCGAGACTCTTGACGAGCCTGAGAAGCTCGGAACTCTTCCGGAGGAAGAGCGCAGGAAGAGCATTCTCTTCGTCGAGGATGCCTTCACCCGCGTCTATGACGCGCCGGTTGTCGCCCATTTCCTCAAGCTCGTGAAGCTCCTCGGCTTCAGGCCATTTGTCCTCCGCTACATGCCGAACGGCAAGACCCAGCACGTCAAGGGCTTCCTCCACGAGTTCTACCAAACGGCAGTCCGCGCGGCAGGCTACCTCAACAGCGTGTCTGCCTACGGCATCCCCCTCGTGGGGCTCGATCCGGCAATGGTCATCTGCTACCGCGATGAGTACACGAAGGTGCTGAAGGACCTCCGCGGCGACTTCAACGTCATGCTCCCGCAGGAGTGGCTCCTCTCTGTGCTCGATCAGATCCCGGCGAAGGCCATCCCGGAGAATGCCGAGACCTATTACCTCCTCGCCCACTGCCAGGAGCGCACTCTTATCCCCTCAACCCATGCGGACTGGGAGAAGATCCTGGCGCATTTCGGCGTTAAGCTGAAGGCAGTTCCGGTAGGATGCTGCGGAATGGCTGGCATCTACGGGCATGACTCATCGCACCTCGAGCAGTCAAAGAAGCTCTACTCGATGAGCTGGGGACCGGTCATCGCGAAGCACGGTGTCGATCACTGCGTCGCGACCGGCTACTCCTGCAGATCGCAGGTTTACCGCATGGAGAACAGGGCAGTAATGCTTCATCCCCTGGAGCTTGCCCTGAAGTCCATGGAGAGCGCTCAGGAGAAATAATGCCTGTCTCACTGCTCTGACAGGTCATCCTCCTGATGAGCCCCGGCCGATGGGAAACCTGAAGCCGGGGCTTTCTTTTGCAGCTAAGGCCTTCGGGGCACTCTGCTGCCAGGCAGGGCTCCGGCATACGCATTACAGTGCCTGGGATGATAATTTCAAAAATTTGAGATTTATCACAGAAATTCCAGGGCCTACGCACGAACCGCATCGTCCGGGCCTGCAATTTTGCAGTACCTGATAATTCCATTGATCGCAAGCTCTGGATCATCCCGCAGTTTCAGCATCAGCCGGCGCATCGAGATCTTCTCGCTTTT
>ONIT01000160.1 GCA_900317945.1 uncultured Pseudomonadota bacterium | reverse complement strand
TCTGCTTCTCACCGAGATCGACAGTGGTAACCATATTGCCGAAAGGAAGGATTATATCGTCCTCATTGCTCTCGGCAGGTGCAGGTGCGGGTTCAGGTGCCGGAGCGCTCTGCTGTACAGGTGCGGGTGCCGGAGCAGGAGCCACAAATGTAACCGGAGTAGGTGTAGCGGCCTGAGGCGCGCTGGTAAGGTTCTCTGATTCGGGAAGCTGCTCTTCCACTACCGTTTCAACCGGGACTTCAGGAACAGCAGGTGCTGCGGGTGCAGCAGGAGTCTCCGTCTCGGGGAAATCAACGGAAAGCTTGTCTTCTTCCTTGAGCTCGGGCTTCTTTTCATTAAGCTCGAAATCCGGAACCGGAATAGACTGTGCGCCCTCGGGTTCTGTCTGTACCGGCTTGTCTGCAGCAGAGAGATCATCTCCGAATACAAGCGGAGGTGCATTCTTCAGTTCATCTGAAGAAGCCTTGCCATACGGATCAAAAGGCTCGCCTGCAGGCTGGAGGATATTGCCGCCGTTGCCTGCCGTAAATACGATCTCTGCAGGAGCACTTGTTGCAGCGGGTGCTGCGGGCTCTGCACTTGCTGCGGGTGCCGCAGCAGCTGTCGGATTGAAAGGTGTCGACAGATCAGGGAACACGGGAGCTGCCGGCTCGGCAGGTTTTGCTTCCGGAGCGGTGCCTGCAAGGCCTGCAACCGCGCCTGCGATAGCTGCGCCGTTCTCAGACTGATGCAGTACAGCGGTTATGTCATCAACAGGCTTGGTAGGCTCATCGTCAACATCGGGGACGTACTCGATGCTCGAAACCGTCTTCATCTTTGCGGGAACTGCCTCAGCAGCTTTTGCAGCTTCTTCCGGGTGTTCTCCGACCTTGGCTACAAAAGGTGATGAAGGAATGTCAACGGCCGGTACCTCAGGTACGACAGGTGCTGCCGGGATGACCGGAGCTGCGGGTACCACGGGCGCTGCTGCCGGAGCGGCAGGAGCCGAAGGCATAGCGAAATCGAAAGCGATAGTGGAACCGGGAGCCGACTCGGTCTCAGCCTGAACCGCCTCGGCATCGCTCTTTGCGGATTCCTTCATCTCTCCGAAGATGTTCTTTAAGACTTCCTCGGCTGATGCTTCCTTTGCGGGTTCATTCTTGTCGGGGAATTCGAGAAGCGCATCTGTCTTAGCAGCAGGAGCAGCTTCACCGGCATTCTCGCCGAAAACGATCGGACCATCAGAAGGCTTGCCGTCAAGTCCTGCCTCGGCAGCGACAGTAGCAGCAGCTACTTCCGGCTCAGGATCGAGGTTGACGAAGCCCGCGTCAGCGATTGCTTTTGCGGCTGCACCTACCTCACCGCCTTCAACGGTGGATTCTGTGATCTCATGAGGCTCATCCTCGTAAGACTTCTCCTTCTTTCTGCGTCCGAAAAGTCCGCGCTTCTCTTCCTTGGAAACGCTCTCAACGAACGAGATGGAGATCTGCATAGGAGTATTGGGCATCCTTGCAGAAGCCTGTGTAAGGATAAGGCCTGCAGCATCGCACTGGTCCTCGGCATCCGTGAGGATCCTGAGGATCTCGCGCTGTCCGAGTGCGTCGTAAACAGCCTTGTTGCAGAGGATGATGCAGTCATTGGGTGTCAGTGTGAAGAAGTTGGACCAGAGCGCGTTGGCGGTCTTGGAAGAGCAGTAGTACTGGAAGTCTCCTACCCTGTTGCCGTACGCGTCGATCGGTTCCATAGGGATCCCCGCGTCAGTAAGTGGGAATACCGTGTCGTCCCTGTAAAGGAAAGCGAGGCCGTTGCCGATCGTAACGGCGAACGCCTCGGAATCTCTGACGATAACGCCTGAGAAATAAGGATTTCTTGTCTGGTTGTCAGTAAGCTTAAGAGCTCCCGCAACTTCTACGGCGGTCGAAAGGAACTTCTCGATCATGCCGTCGATCTCTTTGTGGCCGTTCTTTACGTCATTGCAAAGTTCTCTGAGCTGGGGTTCGAACGGAGGGAGCGAACCGGGCTCAAAACCCTGGATCGTCGGGTGTGTGAAAACAGAAAGGAAAAAACCTCTTTCGTCTTTGTCTATCGTAATATCAGCGGAACGTGTCTCTCTTTTGCCGCAGAGTCTTCCGTCAAGATAAAAGGCATCTGTTAAGGACTGCGACGGGTAAAATCTCGCCGTCAGCGTTGTTGCAAGCCTTGTCAGGGTAGCCATTAAGCCAATCCTCCATATAAATATTCAGGATAATTATAGCACAACGGCCCGTGTGACAAAGTTTTTTTGATTTTTTTCTTCTAATTGTAATAAGGGATGCCTCATTTTCGAGACATCCCTTCATCATTTCTTGCTATTTGAGAAGCTTTTTCATGTTCTCTTCGATCTGCTCGAACGTTCCCGTCAGCGAATCGAGGTACGCCGTGTGGATCTGCTTGTCCGTAGCTGTCATGGGCTGGGGAAGATCGCGCTGACTCTTCTCCACGAACATGTCATCATTCAGATATCGCTTGTTCACCTGCCACATA
>ONIT01000108.1 GCA_900317945.1 uncultured Pseudomonadota bacterium | reverse complement strand
AGAGCCCGCTCTTCCCAGTCCTATAAGTCTCCCGATCCTGATTGGAATTGCCATGCGTCACCTCAGCCTCTGCCGGAACTGGAATCTTATCACCTGGCGCGCAGGAACCCGGCACGAAGGAGAAAAATATCGAGGACCCGACAAAAAAATATCGAGCGCTGGATATTTTTGCTATCCAGTCTGCCGATTCTGTCGAGTCCATATCGTAGCCTGCATTCCCCGGGTGCCTGCAGGCACCAGAACAAAGAGTTTTGTCCTGCACTGCTGATAATGCCGTTATAAAATGCGCCATGATTCAGGAAATCACCAGCGCACAGACCACAGTCACGGCTCAGTCATGAAGGAACTCAGGGAGAACGGCGGCATACCGGGCGGCACGGTACTGCTGATGGCCGTAATGGCGGGGCTCACCGTCGCCAGCATCTACTACAACCAGCCGCTCCTCGGGATGATAAGCCGTGATCTCGGCATCAGCCATTTCACTGCTGACATGGTGACAGTCGTAACGCAGGCCGGATACGCGGCCGGCCTGATGCTGGTCCTTCCGGCTGGTGATCTCTGGAGCCGCCGGCGAATCGTCGTCACCTGCATGCTCCTGTCAGCGCTGATGCTCCTCGCCATCGCTCTCTCCGGCAGCATTCACCTCATCTGCGCCGCGTCATTTGTCCTCGGCGTCTCGTCGGTCGTGCCGCAGCTTTTCATCCCTCTTGCCGGGCAGTTCTCGGAGCCTGGGAACAGGACCCGCAATATCGGCTTTGTCCTCTCGGGGCTCCTTACCGGCATCCTTGCCGCGCGCGTCATCAGCGGCTTTCTGGGAGAGTGGCTCGGCTGGCGCGCGATGTTCCTTATCGCCTCTGCGGTGATGGTCATCTGCACGGCTGTCTGCCTTTTCCTGATGCCTGTAACAAAGAAGAACTTTGAGGGAACCTACCTCTCGCTTCTCCGGAGCATCATCGGCATAGTCCGGGAGCATCAGCAGATCCGGCTCAACAGCGTCAGGAGCGCCTTCGGCTTTGGGAGCATGCTCACTCTCTGGGCCTGCATGGCGTTTCACGTTTCGGGAGCCCCGTTTTTCAGCGGCAGCGACGCGGTGGGCTGGCTCGGTCTCTGCGGCATGGCCGGGGCGATTGCCGCCTCGGGCATGGGCAGGATTATCCACCGCTTCGGCGTGAGGCGGCTCTGCGTCATCGGCGCCCTCATACAGCTTCTCGGCTGGGGAGTGGCATTTATCTTCGGCGGAACCTGGTCAGGGCTCATTGCCGCGCTTATCCTCGTGGACGTCGGCACGCAGTGCCAGCAGCTGAGCGGGCAGAGCGGATCGCTCTCTGAGATCCCTGGGGCGTCGAGCCGCGTCAATACCATCTTTATGGCGACCTTTTTCGTGGGCGGCTGCCTCGGCACCTTCTTCGCGGGTCTGGGGTGGGAGCACTTCGGCTGGACGGGCGTCTGCCTTACGGGAGCGCTCTTTGCCTCGGGGAGCCTCCTGGCCTCCGCCTTTGACAGGAAGTGAGACGCTTTTCCCCGAGCTGATTTTTCCTTTTTGCCGCCTCTGATGCATCTGCCGGTCCGGTTATCTCACAAAATCTTTTCCGCATCAGATGACATACCGCGCCCCGTCATTCAATAAAAAACAAAAAATCAATATTGCCTCTGTTTGCTGTACTGAAAAGTTATGTTAAATTCAAGCGTGAAATTGCAGTGCCAGGTCAGCGCTGCCAGAAAATTAGGGCTGGCCAGCTGCCTGGTCTGAGCATGGAGGAACGGGGATATGGCTAATTACGGTGAGAAGTATATGCATGGAATATCAGCTGTAAGGGAGCTTCTGAGTGAAGCAGTGTCCAAAGGCGGATATCTTACGCAGCGCGACATCAGCAGTGCCCTGTCAGAGAACGGCTCCGGCGTGAATCCTGACAGCATCATCTGGATGTTACTTGATATCGGAATCATGATCTTCAGTGATGACGCAGATGCCGCAGGGTATGTCATTGATTCTGCCAGGCAGGGGGACATTTATGCCATGCGCCGGATCGGAGATATGTACAGGGACGGAACAGGCGTTAAGAAGGACGAGTCAGAGTATCTGAAATGGTACCGCTCCGCGGCGGAGCATGGCGATACTGAGGCACAGAAGCGGCTTGTTTATGAAACAGCGGATGGCGATGAGGATTGCAAATGGCTCAGGATGGCAGCGGAGCATGGCGATATTGAAGTACTGAAGATGCTTGGCTGTCACACAGATGATGGCGATGAGGCTATCAGATGGTACAGGATTGCTGCTGCGCGCGGCGACGCAGAATCCATGCGCCGGATTGGTGAAATATATATGACTGGATACACGCCTGAGGATTACCAGGAGGCGCTTGAATGGTTTCTCAAGGCTGCGGAGAGGCGTGACGGGACTTCCGAGTGGCATCTCGGTGAGATATACCGCAGGGGGCTCGGCGTTGCGAAGGACTGCGGCGAGGCCGTGAAATGGTACCAGAAGGCTGCGGAGCACGGGGATGAAGACTCGCTTCCGGTGCTCGGCGACATGTATTACAGCGGAGAGGGGATCCGGCGTGACTTCACCTTTGCGGCCTACTGGTACAGGAGGGCAGCTGAGAATGGTGACACGCATTCCCAGAAAAGGCTTGGTGACATGTACTATGCCGGCCGGGGAGTCATGCAGAGCTATGCCGAGGCAGTACGCTGGTGGGACAAGGCTGCAGGCGAGCTGGAGGATCCGGAGCTTTACCTGAAGCTGGGCGACATGTACTTCCGTGGAATCGGCGTGAAGAAGAATCGCACAGAAGCCTCGTACCGCTATCAGGAGGCCGCACTGCTGGATAGTGCGGAGGGTCAGTACAGGCTTGGGAATATGTACAGGAACGGCTATTTCAAGGAAGACGGCGAGCACTGGTACTCTGATGCGGCTGAGCAGTATGAGAAGGCCGCTGAGCAGGGGCACGCTGAGGCGCAGTACAGTCTTGGGATGCTTTACAGGAGCGGGCTTGGCGTCAGGAAGGATTACGAGTGGGCGCAGCTATGGCTCGAAAGGGCGCTCGACAACGGAAGCTGGCACGCGAGAAAGTTCTTCAAAGGCTGCAGGAACATAACCGACAAGATCATGGAAGTCTGATCCGTCTGGCCCTGACGAAAGTCCGGGGCACTCAGGGAGTGCCGGAGCCGCCACCTGAGGCCCAGGCTGCCGCCTGAGGGAAAGCGGCGGCTTTTTTGTGCCCGGCACTGTAAGCGTCTTCTCGGAGGAGCCAGGACGCCAGACTCTTCTTCAAAAATGGCGCCTCTCTCAGAAATTCAGAAACGCAGATCAGTTCAGGCAGAACCTCCCAACAGCATCATTTTCAATTTATTTCAGCCTGACATGACATAGCGGGCCCGATGACTCTGCAATGATCAATTTAAAGTGTAGGAAGGAGCAGAAAGTTATGTTAAATTGCATATTGCAATACAGAGCAGCCTTCAAAGAGAAAGCACAGGTGATTTCTCCGGATTCATGAGGGCGCCTGCAAAGGAGACTGGTTGGAGGGCTGAAGACGCAGCCTCACCGGATGAAGAGCCACGGAAGGGGACAGGAGCCCCAGAGAGAAGCGAGGAACTATGGACGACATTATCGAGGAAAGCGAAAGCACTGCTGAAGAGAGGCCGGAGTGCGCTGTGTCATACCGGTACAAGGTATACCGCAGGCCTGATCTGAACCATCCGGTGATCCTCCGCGTGAGGGACTATGAGCATGAGGTGCTGGAGAGCAAGGGGCGGATTGCCGGTTCCTGCAAAATGCTTGACTGGACCGACTGGGAGGTCATGGTCAGCAATCTCTTCGAGAAGAAGTACGCGGAAATGACCCGCCTCGCGGCAGCCGGGGAGCTCGAGGGCTGCATCAGCAGCTACGCGCGGGAGCTCAACGATCAGAAGAAAGGAATCATCGAGTCCGTGAAGGCCGAGAACCTGGGAAAGGAGATGGAGGATTTCAGGATCAGGGACTGGTCAAATGATGCGGCGATGGCGCTTGAGACGGATTATCCTGACACTGACGGCGAGGTGTATGAGGATGGGCTGATGCCTGATCTCGTGAGGTCCTGCCAGTGCGAGCGCCTGACAGATGGAGATGCGGAGGCCCTCTGCAGGGAGAAGAGGTACATCGTGCCTCTCCCCGGGAAAATTGACTGGAAGTTCCTGCGCCGCGAGGCAAGGAGGCCGCTGTTCAGGGATCCTTCAGAGGATGGCAGCGCGGAGCAGGAGCTTATGTCAGCCGATATCAGAAGGCTTGTCGCGCTTCTTCTGCAGGCGGAGTATTGCCGGGCCATGTTCGCTGAGGCTCCGGATGACGGGCCGGAGCTTATCGGTGAGTCGTACGATCCTCCCGAGGAGAAGGAGGTGAGGCAGATTGAGCAGAGCGGGCGCCTCGCAAGGATGGAGCTCAGGAGGAGGATCTGCCGCGCGGCAAGACTGTCAGATGTCACTCCTGAAATGGCGGAGCACGCTGACGGGCTTATTGATAGGCTCCTGCATTCCCCCGGGAAGGCCGAGGAGCCGTTCGTCAGCCTCAGCCACCTCATGGGCCTCCCGTTCATGGACGCTGAGAGCGGCGGGAAGGTCAGTGAGATGGCAGAGATGGAGGATACGCTGCTCGATGACTTCCACAGGACATATGAGTCTTCCTGCTATAACGACAGATGGATGTTTGACGAGGCGGCCCGGGAGTACCTGGAGGAGGCAAGAAAGGGTGACCCCACGGCAATGTACAGCATCGGGGATATGTACTATTACGGCGAGGGGGCCTCTGATTATGGGAAAAAGGCCGTGAGATGGTACCTCGCGGCCGCGGAGCGCGGCAATGCGGACGCGCAGAGGGTGATCGGCTCCATGTACGCGAGAGGGGAGCTTGTCGGGCAGGACGGCGGAAAGGCGCTCAGCTGGCTCAGAAAGTCTGCGGATCAGGGGAATGACTGGGCAATGTTTTCACTCGGCACGATGTACCTGGAGGGGCAGGGAGTGCCGAAGGATTATGAGAAAGCCGGCAGATGGTATGAGATGGCCGCAGAGAAAGGAAATGCCTATGCCAGACGCAGGCGGAGGCTCATAAGACTGATGGTTCGTGCTGATCGGGGCGAGCCTGAAGCACAGGGCAGGCTTGGCGCCATGTATCTTTCCGGGGACTGCGTCAGGGAAGATTATGATAAGGCATTCAGCCTGCTGAGCCTTGCGGCAGAGCGCGGAGAGGCTGATGCCATGTACTGGCTCGGCACGATGTACAGGGACGGGAAAGGCGTAGCGAAGAGCTGGGATGATGCGCTCGGCTGGCTCAGCCGTGCCGCAGAGTGCAGCGACCCCCGTGCCGCGTACGATCTTGCCAGAATGTTCCGCTGGGGCATGCGGGATGAAAATGACAATATCCAGCATATGGATAAGGACATGGCCGGGAAATGGCATGACAGCGCGCTCTGGTGCTGCAGGCATGCTGCGGATGAGGGCGATCCTGAGGCAGATTTCCTGCTCTCGTATCTTGCGAGCGATCCAGAAGAGCGCGCCAACAGCCTCATCCGCGCCGCGGAGCATGGGCATGAGGAGGCAGCCTGCGAGCTTGGCGGGATGTATGAGAACGGCGGCAGCTTTTATGAGGTGAAAGGCAGGATCAGGGATAGGGTTGCGGCCGCCGCGTGGTACCGGATGGCTGCTGAGCAGGGCTTCGCCAAGGCGCAGAGAAAGCTTGGTGAGCTGTACTGCTACTCATTCAAGGACTTCGATGAGGCGGAGAAATGGCTCCTGGAGGCGGCCGAGCAGGGGGACTATAAGGCGAAGGAAGACCTGGCGGGACTGTACTGCGAGCATGGCGGCGAGGCTGAGCTCGTGAAATGGTACCGTGAGTCAGGCTCGGATGCAGAGCTCAGGGAAAGGGGGCTTCCCGCCGGCTGGTAAGCGCCGCCTCAGGGCGGGCTGCCCGGAACTCTCAGCAGAGCGCTGCGCCATGAAGGGCAGCGCTTCTCAGAGCGCGCCCTCCGGTATCACCGCGGGCGCCTTTCCGGGAAGCTCCTTCGTCTTTTCTCCGGGAGCTTCCTTCAGGGGAGTCTTTTGAGCGTGCTTCGTCTCTGCTCCGGCTTTCTCATCGGCTGGGGACTTTTCTGCGGCTTTCTCCTTTGCCCTGTCAGATGCCGGAGCAGGGGCCTTCCTCGCAGCTCCTTTATCACTGCCGGCTTTCGCATCAGCAGCCGGGGCGGCCGGTGCCTCCTCCTGAGGCTTCTCAGCCTCATCCTCCGGCTTCTTTTCAGGCTCCGCGAAGAGCTTGCCCGTTTCGTCAGCTGTTATGATGAACTTCCCTTTCTTCTGGCTTGTGACCGTTCCATGGCACGCGCTGCTCCCCGGGCTTCCGGCGAGCTCCACGTCAAGCGTGTCGGTGATGAGCCCCAGCTGCCCCTGTATGCTGAGCTTTCTGCCGTTTATCTCCACGGAGGCCTTCGAGCTGTTGAGCATTGTCCTTCCGCCTGCCGCGTGCGCGCTGTTATAGAGCTCGAGGAGCGGTGTCCGCTCCTTTATCTTAAGCATGCTGTTGAGGCTGAAGTCGGAAATGTAGAGGTCGGTCCCCGCAAGCGTCACGTTTCCGGAGAGCTCCTCGCCCTTCGCCTTGTCCCAGTCCCAGTGAAGCTTAGCCTCCCCCGAGATGGTGCCGGTCGCGCTGCGGCTGATGCCGGTGAGCTGCAGGATGTTGGCGTCGCTCCGGTTCACCACGACATTTATGTCGGTCTTCCTTGCCCGCCTGTGCTTATGGACGTTCGCGGAGACGCGCCCGCCGTTCATGAAGCCGTACAGATTAAGGTCAAAGGCGTGGCTCTTCACCTCGCCTGTCACGCTGAAGCTTCTCAGATCTACCATCCAGATGGCCGCCTCGGCGCCCTCGACTGACAGCCTGCTTCCCTGCTGGTACTCGAAGCCGTACGGCTGCGACCAGGCGAGATCGGTGATGAACATCCTGATGTCCTTCGCGTACAGGGGGAACTCCTCGTCCAGGGGCAGCAGCGTCGCGCCCCTGATGACGGCGTGCTTCAGCACATAGCGGCTGAATGGGAGGTTCGAGAGCAGCATTTCAGGCTCCATGGCAAGGGAGGGCCTTACGGAGTCGAGCTCAAGGTTCCTGAACTCGAGCGTATTGCCGTCAGAGGCGCCTGACGCCTTCATCCTGCCCTCGTAGATGTCGCCTGTTACGTCGAAGACCCAGAAGTCATACTTGCTGAGCCTCAGCGACGCGCCGGTGAGCGAGCTCCCGAGGTAGGAGATCTCGCTGGCGTTCAGCATGGCGTTCATCTCGGTAATGCCGCCGCGGTCGGCGGTGATGCTGGAGATGCCGCCGTCCACGCCGTTGAGGTAGAGGTTGTAGTCCCTGAGGACCAGGGTTGAGCGGTTCAGGATGATGTCATAGGACTTGAGGTGCCAGTCGGTGAGACCGAGCTTCCTGAGGATGTTCCTCTCGACGTGCACGACGGCGTTGTCGATTTCCGAGTTCTTGAGGAAGATGAGCTTCTTCTCTGGGATGACCTCGGCGCAGAGCCGGAGCGTGCCCTTCCCCAGGTGGGAGATGAAGTCATCGATTATGAAACGGCCTTTCTCATCGATCCTGGCGCTGAAGTCGGTGCTGCCGATGTGCCTGCCCTGGTAGTCGAGGTGCTTCGCGTGGAAGAGCGTGTAAAGGGGCGAGTAGTAGGACTCCTCCCCGTCCTTTATCGGGCTGTAGCCGGAGACCTCTGCCACGACGCTGTAGAGCCTGAAGTCCTCACCCGTGACATTGAGGTTCCTGACCCTCCCTTCCTGGAGGCTGAGGCTCCGGATTTTTGGCTTGAGGAGGCTCTTCGCGTCAGGCGAGGTGAGATCAAGCTCGGCGTTTACCGCGTCAAACTGCCTGACGATGATGTCGCCTTTGAGGAGGGCCTGGCCGTCAACCTCGGCGTAGACCTCCTCAGCGCTGAACACGCTGCCGATCCTGAGGCCGTTGACGGTTACTTTCCCTGGGTGCACCGGGTTGTAGGAGATGTGCTCGATGCTCACGGGGAGGCTCACTGCCTGGCTGAGAAGCTCGGTGAAGGGCTTTTTCCCCTGCTCGCTCCGGAAATAAAGCGTCAGGACCGCTGTGAGGATGATGGTGGCTGACAGCAGTATCATGAAGCAGAAGGCGAGTTTCTTCAGCATTGGACCTCCGGTCTGACTTTCCCCCGCCGGTGCCTCTGGAGCGCAGTCCTTGCATCAGGAGAGCTTCGGCAGGATCCCTGCAATTGTAAATTATTCCGCCGCCCGGAGACGGAAAAGGCCGGATCAGCTGATCCGGCCTCCTGTTTCCCCTGCATTTTTCAGGGCTCACGCCCTCATGGGGATCAGAGCAGGGTGCTGATGAGCTCCTCGTGGCTCTTGGGGCTCAGGAGCGCTGCGGGGATGTCAAGGATGGTGCGGCAGCCGCTCTCGCCCTTCTGGTTCAGGCGGTAGGCGGCGCGGGCGTAGCAGAGGAGCGCCGAGGAGGTGAACTCCGGGTTGGAGTCAAGCTTCAGGCGGTACTCGATGACGTGGCCGTTCTCATCATCCTTTCCGGTGCGGCCGCTCGTGAGCACGAAGCCGCCGTGGGCCATGCCGCTGTGGTTCTTCCGGAACTCCTCGTCGGAGATGAAGTGGACGGTGGTGTCATAGTCCGCGAAATAGTTGGGCATGGTCTTGATGGCAGTCTCTACAGCCTTGGGATCCGCACCGTCCTTGAGGACGACAAAGCACTCGCGGGTATGCTTCTCTCTTGCGGTGAGCTCCGGGGTCTTTCCGGCGCGGATCTCCTCGATGGCCTTCTCGACAGGGATGGTGTACTGCTTCGCGTTCTTCACGCCGGGGATTCTCCTGATGGCGTCAGAGTGGCCCTGGCTTACGCCCTTGCCCCAGAAGGTGTAGTTCTTGCT
>ONIT01000109.1:6291-17982 GCA_900317945.1 uncultured Pseudomonadota bacterium | reverse complement strand
GAAGTAAAGCGCCGAGGCGGTGAATATCCCCGCGAGGAATCCGATCCAGAAGCCGATCATGCCCATCTTCGGCACAATCAGATCAGTCATCGAGAGCGCATAGCCGAGCGGCAGCCCCACTATCCAGTACGAAATCAGCGTTACGAAGAAGATGGACTTCGTCTCGCGGTAGCCGCGGAGCGCCCCCTGGGCCGTAATCTGCTGGAAGTCCGGGAACGGCTGCACTGCGGCAACCAGAAGCGCCGGCATCAGGAGGGCGATGACCGCTTCGTCATCTGTGTATATGGCGGCAATGGCCTCCGGCGCGGCAAAAATTATGGCGGACACTGCGGCGGAGAGGACGAAGGAGAGCAGCTGGGCTGACGTGGTGCACCGCCTGGCCTCGGGAAGGTTCCTCTCTCCGATGGCAAAGCTGACCATGACGGTGAGCGCCTTCGCGAGCCCCAGCGGGATCATGAAGACGAGCGAGATGAAGTTGAAGACAATCTGGTTCGCGGAGAGGACCTTCTCGCCGAGCGGCGCAAGGATGATGGCGGCAATCGAGTAGATGAGGAGCTCCGCCACCATGGCGCCCGAGGTCGGGAGCCCGATATGGAACATGGTCCTGAAGGACTCGGCGCTGATCCCGGGAGCGCTCTCGGCAAAGAAGCTGAGCGGCCGGAGGGCCTTCGAGACGCTGATGTAAACCGCCATGCCCGCTGCCATCGACCAGCTGACCGCGGCGGTCGCGATGCCGGCGCCAAGCGCGCCGAGTTCGGGGAAGGGGCCTGCGCCGAAAATCAGCACATAGTCCAAAACTGCGTTGAGGAATACCGCGGCGAAGCTGATGTACATCGGGGGCTTTGTCATTTTGAGCCCCTCCGAGAACGCCTCAAGGCAGACGAAGAGCACGTAGCCGGGGAATCCTGCGGTAACCGCCCAGAGGTAGGCGGAGGACTTTGCCTTAAGCTCTGGGGTGATGTCCATCATCCCGAGGAGCGGCTGGCAGAGAAGGAGAAGGATGAGACCGGCTGCGGCGATGATGAGCGAGTAGTAGATCCCCTGCCAGGAGGCTCCGGGGAGCTCCTTCTGCCGTCCGGCGCCGTTCAGGGACGAGACAACCGGCACCAGGGCGATGAGGAGTCCGACTGCGCCTATGGACACGAGGAGATAGAAGGAGGTCGCGAGGGCTGTTGCCGCCAGATCAAGCGCGCTGTACCGGCCGCAGAGCAGCGTGTCGGTGAAGCCCATCAGCATGCCCGAGAGCTGCGAGACAATCATCGGGATCCCGAGCTTTACCAGGATGCGGAGATCCTGCATCCTCGCGCGGAGGAGCGAGTTTCCTGAAAAACGAGACATATGAACGGAAGAATCACCGCCTCTGGCGGAAAAATATACTGAAATATGGCCGTATATTGTACCTTAACGCGCAGGGCCTTTCAGCGCGCCTGCGCTTTCCTCTGCAGGGCTCGGGCACAGGAATATGAGCATTGTTGCGTGCACGCGCCCACGCTGATAGGATAGGGGCGGGAGCAGGAGTGCCCGCCATTTACCGGGGAGTTTGCATGAGACCTTTTATTGTCTGCCACATGATGGAGTCTTTGGACGGCAGGATTGACTGCGCCATGACCGAGAAGCTTGCAGGATCTGAGGAGTACTACAGCGCGATTAAGGAGCTTGAAATCCCGACAGTCATTTTCGGCAGGGTTACGGCCCAGATGGAGGTAACCTCCGAGCCTCCCTTCAGCGGTGACGCCGGGGAGCCTCTCGGAAAGGAGGCTGTCCACAAGGCAGAGAATGCCGAGGGGTACACCGTTGTCGCTGACACCCGCGGAACGCTCGGCTGGAGAGAAGGCAAGGCTGACGGCAGGCCGCTGCTCATCCTCCTTTCGGAAAGGGTTGGGCAGAACTACCTCAGGTACCTTGAGTCAAAGGGCATTTCCTATATCGCAACCGGCAAGGAGAGAATTGACCTTGCCAGGGCAGCTGAGATCCTGTACTCCGGGTTCGGCGTGCAAAGACTCGGCGTCGAGGGCGGCGGCACGGTGAACGCGGGCTTCCTCGCGGCAGGGCTGCTCGATGAGATCAGCATCATCCTCGCGCCTGGCATTGACGCGCGCTGCGGCATGAGGGCCTCGTTCGACGGGCTACCTCCGGGCTCGGAGCCGGTGAGGCTGAAGCTCCTCTCGGCAAAGTCCTTCGATGACGGGGCGCTCTGGCTCCGCTACTCGCTCTGAAACATCTGGCACTTAAGGAGATGAGAAATGGCTGTATCACCCGATGAAATCGCTGAAAAGCTCGCCTCAATCATTGATGAGAAGGGACCATCGGCCCTGACTGACGATCCGTACGGAGCCTACCAGGAGATCCTGAAGTCAGGGACTGCTGACCGTAGAACCGCTGGAGCGCTGCTCCATGTGCTGGTGAGCGGCGTGGCTGGCGAGGCCTCCCTGAATCCTGACATGTACAGGCTTTCATCATTCATCATGAAGTCATGCTGTCTCAACAAGACTATGTCGGATTTCATGGCGGAGGTGCTTTCTGATCTCTATTCAGAGGAGAACTTGGAGTGCTGGAAGATGATGGACCGGAACGGGCTCCGAGACTTCCTCATTCAGGATTTCAAGGTAAGCTGGAAAGGCTCGGCCGACTGGAGCGGCGGAGGCGGATCAGTACACTGCAGCTTTGATGCTGAAATAGTCCTGACGCCTTCCGAAAAGGCGGTCAGTGACAGCGTGCTTGCCGTGCTCATAGGAAAGAATCCGTTCATGTCGGCTGGAGAAATTCATGACTACTTCGCGCAGAAGCTCACCGACTACCTTGATGACAAGTTTGAGTGGTACTGCAGCGCCGAGGAATACTGTCCGCCGGTTGCCGAGGACTTCGAGCTGGATTACTACCTTGCAGACTGGTGCAAGAATAACGGCTTCGCCATGGCCTCCTGTGATGGCGAAGGGAGTACATCGGATTTCGATTCAGATTACTGATACGTCAGCGCCTGAATGAGCATCGTCCCGGACTTTGAACATGGTCTGGGAAATAAAAAAAGGCGGCAGCGCCAAAAAAGGCGGCAGCGCCGCCTTCCTTTCCATCTCTGTACCTTATTCTTCCTCGGCCGTCTCGCTGCCGGTGAACTTGAAGAGCTCCTCGAGCTCCTTGTTCGACATGTTGCCGACCCAGTTCTCCCCGACATTGACCGTGAGCTCGGCAAGCTCCCTCTTTGACTGGATGAGCTGGTCGATCTTCTCCTCGAAGGTGTTCTTCGTGATGAAGCGGTGGACGATCACGTTGCTGTGCTGCCCGATACGGTAGGCACGGTCGGTCGCCTGCGCCTCGACTGCCGGGTTCCACCAGAGGTCGAAGTGGATGACGTGGCTCGCCGCGGTAAGGTTGAGTCCGGTGCCTCCGGCCTTGAGGCTGATGATGAAGACCTTCTTCTCCGGATCCTCCTGGAACTCCTTCACCATCTTGCGCCTCTCCTCGAGCGAGCATGAGCCGTGGAAGAAGAGCGGCTTGTAGCCGCGCTCCTTCTCGAGGATGTCCTGCAGGATGTAGCCCATCTCCTTGAACTGGGTGAACACCAGGGCCTTCTCGCCGGCCTCGATGATTCTGTCGAGGAGCGACTCGAGGTTCTGCACCTTGCCGGATCTGAGGCTCTTGAGCTTGTCCCGGTTGTGGAGGTACTGCGCCGGATGGTTGCAGATCTCCTTGAGGTAGAGGATCATCTGCAGCACGATGCCGCTTCTCTTGAACAGGGACTCGTGGTCAGTCGCGGTGATGCCGCGGATGGCCTCCATGTACTTCTTGATGGTCTCCTGGTAGAGCGCGGCCTGCTCCGGCGTGAGCGTCGCATACTCGTTCTGCTCAATCTTGTCAGGAAGATCGGTGATGATCGAGCGGTCGGTCTTGAGCCTCCTGATGAGGAAGGGCGAAGTTACTCGCTTGAACTGCTCGATCTTGGGCTCGGAGCGGTCCTTCTGTATGGGCTTCCCGAACTCGTCGTTGAACGCCTGCCTGGTGCTGAGGTAGCCGGGGTTCACGAAGTCCATGATTGACCAGAACTCCTGCAGGCGGTTCTCGACCGGCGTTCCGGTCATGGCGATGCGGCACCTGCCCCTGAAGCACTTCACCGCGGTGGTCTGCGCCGTGGCGACGTTCTTGATGTTCTGCGCCTCGTCGATGATGATGATTTCCCAGGTGCGCTTGTTGATCTTGTTCTGATCGCTCCTTGCGGTGCCGTAGGTCGTGAGGAGCACGTCGTTCTTGTCTATCTCTCCGAAGGTGCGGTCAGGGCCGTGGTGGACCTGAACCTTGAGATCCGGAGCGAAGCGCCTGAACTCGTCCAGCCAGTTGTAGATAAGGCCCGCGGGAACGATGACAAGGCCCTTCCTCTCGCGGAAGCGCCCGTCGTCGCGCAGGCGCAGCAGCAGGCAGATGACCTGAATGGTCTTTCCGAGTCCCATGTCGTCCGCGATGATGCTGCCGAAGCTCAGGCGGGTGTTCTTGTAGAGCCAGCGGTAGCCCTCGGCCTGATAGGGCCTGAGCTTGGCCTTGAGCTCGGTGGGAACAGCGATGTCGCTCTTCTCCCCAAGGCGCTCCATGAGCTTCTTCACGCTGCCGTCCAGGTGCACCTGGTAGCCGTGGAACTCCTGCTGGAACGAGGCGCGGAGAATCGCCGCCTGTGAGACCTTCGAGGACTCCTGAAGGTTGCGGCGGAGCTTCTCCATCTGGCTCTTGTCGATGAACACCAGCTTGTTGCGGATTTTTATGAGGCCGCTCGCACCGTTCGTGAGGCTCATGAACTCCTGCTCGGAGAGGACCTCGTTGCCTATCGCGATCTTCCAGTCGAAGTGGAGGAGCTCGCTCACGCTGAAGCTGGGATCCTGCCTGAGGCGGAGGTCGGTCTCCTCAAGATCCTCGTCTGTCGCGGAAATCGTGGCGATGGGCTCAGGGTAGTAGATGCTCGAGAGCTCCTCAGGGAGCTCGATGGTGACGCCTGAGGTGCCGGCAAGGAGGGGAGCTGAGGCGGTCGCGAAGCTGAGCACCTTCTCCCCGCCCTCGACCGCGGGAACGGCCTCGCCGGGCTCCGACTCGAAGCAGCGGGCGAGGGAGACATAGCGGAAGAGCCTGGTCTGCCCCAGGGCGACGAGCTTCACGTATGCGGCGAGCGTCTCCTCAAGGGTGAGCCCCTTCGATGCTGGCTTCTTCTTTTTCCGGGAGGAGGTCTTCTCAGCGGGCTCAGCATCCTCATCCGCCTTCTCCTCCGCCTGGCTTTCAGGCTCAGCCTTTACAGGAGCCTTCTCCGCATCAGCCTCATCGGAGGGCAGTTCCGCCTTCCCTCCGTCCAGAGGCCAGGCGGTGCCGTCCTTCATGGCAAAGGCCTTGAGGAAGAGCTGCGAGGAGTCCTTCGACATGGTGAACTTCAGGAGGAGCTCAGGCCCCGAGAAAATCCTGAAGCCGTCGAAGACCCCGAGGAGAGTCCTTACATTGAGGCTCTCGCCGCTCAGGTCGCCTGGCTCATTGAAGCCGCGTCCGGAGAAGATGCCGCGGACGAAGGGCAGGGGCTTCTCCTCGCTGTTCTGCACCGAGGTGTCAGAGAGGTCGGAGATGATGCCCTCGATCATGAGGTCAAGGACACGCTCGAACGCTCCCTTGCCGGACTTCTTGATTTTCGGGGCGGTGAGGCCGCGGTATCCGCCGAACCTGCTCTTGTAGCAGATGAAGCCGGGCTTCGTGAGCTCCTCGCAGTCCTCGATGAGCTTTTTCACCCTCGAGGTAGGCGCGTGGACCCAGCTTACGGCAAGCCCCTCCGAAGGGGAGTCTGCCTCGTATGAGGTGATCCGGGGTATGGCGAGCCCCTTGGTGATGAGGAGCATGGCGCTCCTTATCGCTATCCAGGCGAGCCTTACTGACGGATGGTAGCTGTCGATGTCCTGCTTCTCAATCCTGAGGAGCGAGATCCTGAGCTCCCTCGGGGTGAGCATCTCAGGTACGGAGGAGTCGCCGTTTTTCCTGATGGCGCCGCCGAGCACGGTCTTCTCGCCCTTCACCCCGGGCTCCGCGACCATTACGAGCTCGGTCTTCTGGTCTATCCTTATGCCGAAGCCGCTCTTCTCCGCGTCATCAAGGATGGCGCCGCGGTAGCTGTCGGTCTCCTGCCTGATCTCGGAGAAGTGCTTCTCGATGTCGGCGGAGTACTCGCCGCCGTTGAGCTCGGGGCTCTCGGAAAGTAGCGCCGGGCCCAGCTTGAACTCGTGGAGGCCGCGGGGATCTGGGAGCAGGCTCGCGATCTGGACGTCCTTCTTAATTGACCAGCGGCTCGGGAAGGGGATGGCCTCGGTTTCCCTGAGCCCCGCGAAATCATCGTCCTCAGAGGGGTATTTCGCGAGATCGCGCGGGCTGAAATGGTAAATCTTGTTCCAGGTCTCGTCGATCCTGAGGCTCTTCGGGTAGAAGGCCTCGAAGTTCGAGAGGTCTATCCTGTCGCAGAACTCGCGGGCGAGGATGTCGATATGGCGGCAGCCGAACGAGCCGCAGGAGCAGTGCTGCCTGAAGCCCTCGAAGAGCGTCTCGCGGGCGTTCTCGTCATACCAGCTGAAGAACTCCTCACCGGCGCGGTTCAGGATGATCTCCGCGAGGAAATAGGGATGCGAGGCGAAGGACTGGACGAAGGGCATGGCGTCCATCCATTTCCATGTGCGGCTCGGAGTGAGCGAGATCTCGTAGATGCTGTTGCGCTCCTCGTTGGACTTCCTGGCCTGCCTCATGGAGAGATGTATGGGGAAAGTGACCCTGATGCCGCCGGTCTGCTCCGGATACTCATAGCCAGTCGCGGTGATGCCGGCGGTGTCAGCGATGCTGATTTTGTTATGGCTCTGCTCAAAGGTGCTGACGAACTGTCTTGAAAGATAAGTTAGAAGGTGATTCTGTTTCATCTTTTTCCGCTTTAAGTCTGCTGGTCCCTTTCCCCGGCATCCACATACCTCGTGAATGACGGGCAATTATACAACAGGAAAAAGGCGTCCTAATGTGCCTCAGTGCTATTTTTAGGAATTTTGAGGGAAATTGGCCGGGCCCGGCCAGTGTGAGGGAAGGCGTCGGTGATAGCAGCGCCGGACGGCAGCAGACGGCGCGCTGGGCGCCTCAGGAGTTCTGCGCCTTCTCCGCGGGATCAGTGAAGGAGAAGACAAGCTCCAGGAGGTCAGTCTTTCGGAGTGTGTGCTCCCAGTTCCCGGTGGCTTTGTTGAACAGGGATCTGAACTCGCAGAGCCCGAGCATAGGGAACAGGTAGATGAATATCCTCAGGTAGTAGGAATTCTTCGCGTCAGGCATGGAGAAAGCGCCGCAGTACTCCTTCTCGTAGAATTCACGGTCATGCCACTCGGAGCCGAAATGGTGGAGGAGCCACAGGGAATAGAGCCTCCCGATGTTGCCGGGCATGGGGTCTTCCCAGCCGTCAAGCCAGGCTGCGTTGTACTCGTTCATCAGAAACATCATGGTCTCACGGAGGAGAGCACTGCGGCTTTTAAGGAGCTTCTGCCCCTTTGCCGTGAGCGACATCCTGCCGAGGCGCACCTTGATTAGCTTCAGCTCCTGAAGCACGACCCTCACGACCCTTACGTCGGCGGCATCTGCCTCCTTCAGTGTCCTGCCGCCTGTATCGGGGGCGATTCCCGCAGCCCTGAGCTCCATGACGATTTTGGGCGGGATATAGCCTGACTGGGTCAGCTTCAGCTCCCTGCTGCCGAGCATCTTCATAAGAAGGAGCATCTGCCTCATGAGCGGTATGCGGCTGATGTCTTCATCGCCCATCTCCCGGATCCTTACCGGACATCTGTCGCTGAATGGAGCATGCAGCATTAGGCTCATCTCACCACGGGAGAGGCCGTTGAAGCTGAATTCAGGAGCAGAGTTGGCGCGCTTCACAAGTTCCTGAAGATGTGCGCTGATGGCATCCGCATCGGGTTTTGCGCCGCTTCTCTCCATCTCATCAATCCAGGCCCTGAGCTCATCCATGACATCACTGAAATCCATTGGCGTTTACCTTGCTGCTGTGACTGAGGCAGTGCTGCGTGCTGCGGCGGAACTGAACTTTGCATCATGCCGGCAGCTGTTCGACAGCGACACTGCACTGCCGGTGAAAGAAAGCTATGCCATACCCGAAAATTTTGCCTATTCCCCGGTTTCTGACTTTCTCTGCATAGTCTTTCTCTGCAATCTGCCTGAGCGCCTCCTTGGCCTTGCTGTCAAGCTCAGAGCGTGATGACGCATACTTCAGTTCAATGACCGCTGCCACCTTAAAGTCTGCTGAGCAGACAGTGATATCTGCATAACCGTCACCGCTGTCTGTGTTTGAGGAGTGTTCCCCAATCAAATCGCCGGCTGACACAAGAATGCCGTTAAGCATGCCATGATAGTAATTTTCCTTAGGTTCCCTGCCGGTTACGTCCCTGGCCGACACAAAGGTTGACAGCGCGCGGGCAAGCGCAGTCGTGAGCCCCTCGGTATTGCCGTCAAAGATTGCCTCTGTTATGGCTTTGGAGTAGTTCTCAAAGTATTTTCCGCCTTTCATGCTGTAATAGGCTGTTATGTTTGAGTCAAAGCACTCCCTGATCTCCGCATTGGGGATACGGAACCTGTGAATGCCGCCTGCTCCCCTTTGATCAAGCGTCAGATAGCCGGTGTAGACCAGAAGATTCCAGAACTGGCTGGCATCGCTAAGGTTAAAATCACCGTAATTCATTTTCTCGTTAATCCTGACCTCAATGCTTTGCCCCTCCAGCAGATTCTGAAGTCTGACAGCCTCTGTGTGGTTCAGGTTTGGCATGTACTGGGTGATAATCTGGACATTGCTGGTATTGTTCCAGTACGCAGGCGGATCAAATGATGCGGGGCCATTGACGCGTGGTTTCAGAAGATCTGATGCGTAGCGTGTCACATCCCACGGGCAGAAGATCTCCTTTGAACCGATCCTGTAGCCGTCGTAGAACGACTTGGCCTGGCCGTAGAGATCACTGATACCGTAATAGGAGAACATAGACTGTACTTCGTCAGGAGTGAAGCCAAAAGCCGCCGAGAGGTCGTCATCATCTGAAAGTACAGAGTTGACTGAATAGTTGTTAAGGCCTGTGAAAATGCCTTCTTTTGTTGCCCTCAGGCATCCTGTCAGTATGCCTATGAAAATATCATCGTTGGATTTGAGTGCTCCGCCGAGCATGGCTCCAACCACCTTGCTCATAGGCTGGTAGTATCCGTTCATGGCAGCCTTCTGCAGAGGTACGTCGTACTCATCAATAAGCAGAACCGGTTTCCTTCCGCAGTGCCTTAACAGCAGGCTGCAGAGAGTGACGAGAGACGACTGAATGATACTTATCGCATCCTCGGTGCCAGAGCAGATAAGCCTGCGGTCAAGCAGCTGGGAGAAGGCCTCTTTCTCTTCATCTATCAGGACCCTGCTGTCTTTGAGCCATGCGAAGCGGCAGGCAAGGCGCCATATAATCTGGCCAAGCATATCACAGGCATTCCTGAAATTAAGAGCATCTGTTTCCTTGAGCGAAAGTGAAACAACTGGGTACTGCCCCATGTGCTCGCTGCAGAATTCCTCGTCCTTCATGACATCAAGCCCTTTGAAGAGCTCCCGCTGCGCCGAGGTGTCTCCCGGGTTTTCATAGTTCATTTCAAAGAATGACCGCAGGGTGCTCATCATCAGCGTTTTGCCGAAGCGCCTGGGGCGCAGCATCAGAAGCCTGTCACTGTCATACTCGAAAATTGTCCTTATGTACTGCGTTTTGTCAACGTAGTAATAACCACCCCTGATGAAGGATTCGAAAGACTCACCTCCTGAGCGCGGGCGAAGTTTTTTCCCTGCTGCGGCTGCCATGATCCTGTCCTCTGAACCAAATCTCCGATATTAAAACATAAATCATCAGAGAATAATCTGCCAAAGAGCCGTTTTTTGTATGACGCCGTTCCTGCTGTGAATTACCAGGTTCTATGAGCCCTGCCGGAGAATGCTGCTGACTGCCGGCAGTGCGGATCCGGCTCTACTGCAGCACCGTTTCCATCTGCACGTCACAGCGGGCGTAGTCGGAGTGCCTCACCGGCAGATGGCGGAATCCGTATTTCTCATAGAGGTGCACTGCCGCGGCGCACTTGCGGTTGCTTTCAAGGAAAATCCGGTAGCCTCCCGTGCGGCGCGCCTGCGCTAGGCAGGCCTCCATCAGTTTCCGTCCGATGCCGTGGCCCTGGGCCTTCGGGGATACGGAATATTTCACCAGCTCGTAGTCGTAGGCCGGATTTTTCGAGCGCATCATGGCGAAGGTGCCGACTGGCTCATCGTTGAGGAGCGCAATGAATATATAACCGCCCTTGTTGATGATGTTCTCGACGGGATGGTCAAACTCATAGTGATCCGCATCCTCCACCTTCCCGAAGAGGTTTTTAATCCATTCCTCGTTCAGCCTCCGGAATGCCTCGTGGTGCCGGCTGTCATCGAACGGCACAATCCTGACGTTCATATCCTCGCGCTGTCCCTTAATTGCGGCCACGCGCTGCAGCAGGCTTTTCTCTCCCAGGAGGCGCTCCCACTCATTCATGGCCTCCCAGAGGTCAGCCCTGCTGTGCTGGCTTATCTCGCTGATGGCCTGGGCCACGTCAGCCTGCTGCTGCTCCATGCCCTCCCTGAGCCTGAGCCCTTCCTCGGAGAGCGATGCAAGCGTCTGCCTTCCATCAATGCTGCTCTGCCTGAGATCAACAAGTCCTGCCTGCCTCATCTCCTTGAGGATGCTGCTGACTGACGGATGGGTCTGGCCTATCTCCTTTGCGATGGCCGTGACAGTTTTTGCGCTGCCGTCACTCAGCGCGTAGTACACGGGAAACCACTTCGGACGGAGGTTGGTGCCGTACATTTCATAGATGCCTGCCGCGTCCGAGGTCACCTTCTCGCTGAGCATTCTCAGCCTGCTGCCGAGAGCCATCATCCCTGTCTTCCTGAAAAAATCCATACTGCTGCCTTTTCTTATGCTTCGATAAATAAACTGTAGGGGCAGTATAGCATTATGTAATCAATTACGTAAGTGCTTACATAAATATTTTTTACCGTAAAGCCCTGTCATCAGTATTCAGTAGCAGCTCGTCTTTTCAGTCCTTCAGTGTTCGAGCGGGAACGGCAGACACTCCATCCTCTAGCTGAGAGGCAAACGGGCGGCAGCGCACAGCACCATCAGAAAAGCCGGTTCCCTCATCTTTTCCTTATCGATTTTCTCAGAGAGCTTAAGGAGGCTTTGAACCCCGCGGTTTATAAGGCTGTCCCCGCCTGACACAGTTTCAATGAGGCCGCAGCCACCGTTCCTGATGCGCCGGGCTGCCAGTCATTTTGCTGAAATCTCCCAGTGGCCATTTTTCATCGAGCCTATCCACGCAACATGTATATAGTCGTTCATTGCTGCTATGTCACGCTGAATGGTCTTTGGTGAGACTTTTAACTTCTTTGCGATGTCTTCTTTTGAGAGAGAATTATCTTTTGTAAGACATACGAGTATTGCATTCCACCTGGCAATGATGTTTTCCTTTTCAGGGACATTGCTGATTATGTCTCCTATTTCTTTTGAGACGTTTTGTCCGCTTTGGGGGACATTTTGTCCGCTTTGGGGGACATTTTGTCCGCTTTGGGGGACATTTTGTCCGCTTTGGGGGACATTTTGTCCGCTTTGG
>ONIT01000109.1:0-6214 GCA_900317945.1 uncultured Pseudomonadota bacterium | reverse complement strand
GACATTTTGTCCGCTTTGGGGGACATTTTGTCCGCTTTGGGGGACATTTTGTCCGCTTTGGGGGACATTTTGTCCGCTTTGGGGGACATTTTGTCCGCTATGATGTGAGACACAGTCATCATCAGGCATTCTTCTGATAATTGCTGTGAATTGATTGCCGCTCTGTGAATTTACCAGTTCGATGTTTTTGTCCAAAGAGAATGCTCGTGGGATTCCGGAGCCTAAACCGCGGTAAGGCAGCGTTTTGAGGCAGAATCTCGCGAGCTGGATGTTGCGGGGATTGGAGTTGCCACGTCTGATATCATCCACCGTCTGATTGCCGGGAAGGCATCCGGGGTTGATGATCTCAATGCGGTTATCGAAAATCAGAAGGCGTATGGCTGCAGGTTTCAGCAGATCGAGATGGATCAGCGCGTTCTGGAGCAGCTCCTCAAGAACAGGCTCCGGTATTTCGAGATCCCCGATTGAGTTGAAGCCCTTCCCGTTCTGCGGCCGCCGTAGCCACGACTGCAGCCAGTGTATTCCGTCATCGAACATCCTTGGGATAGTTCCTTCTATGTCTCTGCTGTCGAGGTATTTCATTCCTCCGAGGTCGTTGCCGGCGAACCTGACAGCTTTTATGACGAAACCTGGCATATGGCGCTGGGGGGTGTCTGCCGAAGTAAAGAAGCCCTGCTACCGTGAGACGGCCGCTGCTGTCTGTGATGTTGAGTGATTGGAGCATATTTTCGGCAGGAGTCTCAAAATCGTCCGGAACCTGTCCGTATATTTTGCTGAAATATCTTTCTACGGCATCCTTGTCCAAATCACGAACTGATGTTCCCGGTACGCCTGCGAGATCGGTCTGATATGAGCCTGAACTTTGGAATAAGCCAATGATCTCACTGTTCTCTGTTACTCTGCGCTTGTCAGCACCCTGTTTAATCCAGATAGTGCCACCAATGTCTTTGTAGGGCTTTGATCTGCCTTCCGGCACTCTGCAGATCAGAACCATCCTGCCTTCCACATCTTCGACATCAGTGGTTACGTACAGAGAAGGCTTTACCTGTTCATTGGCTGCATTGCCTAATTCGCGGCTGGTATTCTGTATTTCGTCATAGCTCAGGCCGGCCACCCTGCCGGTTTTGTCCTCAACTCCGAATATGATTATGCCGCCGTGGCTGTTGGCAAAGGCTGAAATTTCTCTGGCGATTTCCTTTTGTGAGGTGAAGTTTAGCTTGAACTGCACTCTGCTGGTCTCGCCATGCCGGATGATCGATGCAATATTCTCTTCCATAAGCCTATTCCTTTACCAATGTTATTTAAATATCTGTACTGTATACAATTTCTGCGTTTTCTGCTTTTCTTATTGTTTATGAACTGCTGCAGATCACTTCTGATTTTGATGGTCAGGGATTGTATTTTTAGCAGAAAAGTCAGCCTGCCGGAATACTCTGAACAGACTTTTTTGACAGACAAGAGACTTTAACCGTCATTCGGAAATTTCCCCGACTGCTGAGGCTCGACTTTCCGGATGGATGGTGGAGTCAGGGCGTGATTTCTGAGGCGGGAGTTAAGGCGGATTCCGTGAGCAGGCAGTGTATATTATGTCAGACAGTGGGATATAATCCGGAGCAGTTGCAGTAAAACTTTATCTCCAGCAGATATTATGGTTTGAGGACCGGCTATGGCAAATGAAGCAGTCTCTGATGATTTTCAGAGGTTAATTGACCGCATCGAGAAGACTAACAAGACGTTCAAGAGCATTCTGGAAAAGGATCCGAAGCAGCTTGTCATAACGTCCGATGACAGATCCAGGATTGATACCATCATTGGAAAGAACGACCGTCTTCTTGGCAAGCTCAGGAGCAAGGAATTCGAGATTGCGGTTGTCGGACTCGAGAAGGCAGGCAAGAGCACGCTGTCCAATGCCCTTATACGCGTCAATGTCCTGCCCGCTGAATCCGAGCGCTGCACGTTCACCAAAACCGAGATCCGTTCCGGAAACAAGAACTGCGCTGACGTCGAGTTTTATTCGACAGATGAGTTCAACAAAAATTTTGCCCTCCAGCTGAAAGAGCTGGGCTACAAAGAGTGCAGGCTTAATGAGTTCAGCTGGAACGACTTTGACAGGTTCTGGAAGAGCGTTGAGCAGAAAGACCCTAAGACGTACAGTGTCTACAGCACAACCACTGTTCCTGACATTGAGACCATGGCAAAGAACAGCGGAGACATACTGCCTTATCTTGGAACCGGCACCCGTTCGTTCAATGAAGATGAAATCAAGACATCTGAGTTCAAAAAGTTCATAACCGGCTTCAAGGAGGATAATAAAGACACCCAGAGCGTGCGCGGAGGCTTCCCCTACGCTGTAAAGAGCGTCACGATCTGGTCGAAGGATCTTGGCGAGGACATGAAGACGGCCGTGCTTCTCGATGTGCCGGGCTTTGACTCGCCGACGCAGCTTCACCGCAAGCAGACGGAGAAGACCCTTAAGTCAGCCGATGCCATCATCTTCGTTTCCAATGTAGGCGACAGGCCGAACCTTACGGATCCGCAGGTCAGCATGCTGAGGAAGAGCGATGTCGATGACGACGGAATCAAGCTCGCGGACAAGGCGTTTGTCTTCGGCAACAAGCTTGATGTGGCTAACACTCCGGCTGACGCAAGCAAGAACAGGGATGTGCTGAAGAACGATGTAGTTGACAAATACAGGATTGCGCAGTCAGGGCGCGTTATTTTCGGCTCTGCCGAGGCTTTCCTGATTGAGGAGAAGCTTGATAAGGAAATCTCCGCAGAGGCTGCCGAGTCTATTATCAAGAACATCAAGCGCTACAACAATGGTAACAACGGCATTCAGGATCTCAAAAAATCCCTTAAGGACTACTATGACAATGACCGGTTCAGAGTCATGAAGAAGCGTGCTGACAACAATGAAAATGCGATCAGGGAGCTTCTGAAGGGCATACTTGACAAGTGCAGGTCCATGGAAATTTCTGATGTCCGCGACGGCGATCTGTATCTGCAGGTGCACAACGCGATCGAGGATTTCTGCAAGCAGGTCCGCGATGTAGGCAAGACCTTCAATGATGAGATCAGGAAGGAGCACCCGTTTACCAACAAGCTCAAGGAGCAGATCAACGCCGGCGTCAATCCTGGCGGAAAGGACAAATCCGGGGACGATTCCTGCTTCAAGCATGTAAGCGATGATGAGCTTCATGATGCCGAGCTTGACCAGAACCTTTCAGATTCCGGAAATGAAGGCGACTACTATGTCCAGGGCGTTGACACACTGCTCAGGAGAAATATCCGCAACAGGATCCGCAAGGCGGCAGAAAAGCTTGTCGTTGACGAGATTAAGAGGGAGAGCGACGAGCTTCACAGGAGAATTGTCGACAAGCTGGTTGAGTGCCTGAAGCCTGACGATGACGATGAGGCAAAGGATGCCGCTGAGAAGGCTGCTGATGAGTTTATCCGGGAATTTGACGGCGGACGCGATTTCAGGGCTGAGTTCAGGGCGCTTATCGAGAGGTTCTCCGGAAAGCTTATCGATGCAGTCATAAACAAGCCTTTCGGCGGCGACAATGGGGAAAGGCTTGCCTTTATCAACAATAACCTTTCCGAGTTCTGCATGCTGGCCAACTACTACAATTTCAGCAGCCCCAAAACCGAAGACCATTACGTAGGGCCTATGGAATCAAAGCTTTTCCCTCTTATCATCACGCATGACGGGGCTGGTGAGAGCGGGGATGTTACATCGCTCATTGAACAGTTCGTGAACAATCCTGAAGTCGTAAGCAAGGCCGGCAAGCTTGGGTGGAATGATGATCTTAACCAGGTAAGCAAGAGCCACTACGCAACAGAGCTCAAGACCAAACTGAAGGACTATTCGTATGAAAAGGCCAAGAATATTCTTCTCAAGAAGCTCCCTGCCAAACTGATGTCTGTCAATCCTGCCATGGCTGCAGCACTGTCAGTAAGCTCGCTGCTGTCAGAGCTGATTGATGAGGCAAACAGCTCAGGCGATTCTCTTCCCGAATATCTCAGCCAGCTGGCAGAGGAAGCGATGCCTCCGCGCAGCAAGGCAGAGCTGCGCAGCATCCTTGACGCGGATATTGACTGCCTGAAAGATATTTTCGACAAGTCAATCGCAGGCGCTATTGACCTTGAGACTGCGTTCATCAACTTCAATACCAGAGCGATAGACTTTATCTGCAATTCAGTGAAGCCGGAGAACAAGGAACGTACCAATAAGTGGATTGTCATCAATACCGGCAAGCTGAAGAAGCGGCAGTTTGAGGAATTTGAGGACAGACGCAATTCTGTAAGTGTCAGGAAGGCGATCGTCAAGGAGATTGAAGAGGCGCTTAACGACGCGGCTTAATCTGAGCATGTCGCATCATTCTGAATCAGACTGATGTCAGGCATACAGACAGAGAGGCGGGATCCCATAACGAGTGGTTCCGCCTTTTTTATTTCCTTAAAGCGGCAGCGTAATGGAACGGAGGGGGCTGTGCGCTCACTTCACCGCGCCTGGCGTCAGTGCCGGAGGGTTGCTGATGGCGCCTGCACTGGCCAGGCAGCAATGGGATTCAGGCGCATGCGGTGCCATGAAATGAGATATCAGGCAGGTTACGTGAAATTGCAGTGTATATAATGTCACTTGCAGGAGTGCTGTCAGGCATAATCCCGGCAAAATATCCATCACATATATCAGCGATTTGAGGATAGCTCATGGCAAATAAAGCAGATGATTTTCAGAAGTTGATTGACCGCATTGAGAAGACAAACAATACGTTCCACGGCATCCTGAGCAGGGATCCCAGGCAGCTTGTCATAACGCCTGACTTCAAATCAAAGATTGACAGCATCATCGGGAGGAACGAGCGCCTTCTGAAGAAGCTGATGAGCAAAGAATTCGAGATCGCTGTGGTCGGCCTCGAGAAAGCAGGCAAAAGCACTGTCTCCAACGCGCTGCTGGGCGTCAACATTCTTCCTGCGAAAGCTGAGCGCTGCACCTTTGTCAGAACAGAGATCCGTGCCGGAATTGAGAACCGGGCTGAGGTGGAGTTCTATTCTCCTGAGGAGTTCAACAGGAACTTTGCCAGCCTGCTCCGGGAGCTGGGCTATAAGGACTGCACGCTTTCAGAGTTCAGCTGGGATGATTTCCGTGAGTTCTGGGAAGGCGTTGAGCAGAAAGATCCCTCAAAGTACCGTGAATTCACCTGCACCACTGTTCCTGACCTCGAGGCAATGGCAAGCAACAAAGGCGACATACTGCCGTATCTCGGAACCGGTACCCGCTCATTCAGCAAAGAAGAAATCAGGACATCAGATTTCAGAAAGTTCATAACCGGCTTCAAGGCAGTCGGAGAAGACGGCTACAGCGTGCGCGGGGCATTCACGTATGCCGTGAAGGGCGTCACTCTCCGGTCAAAGGATATTGCTGCGGACATGAAGACTGCCGTGGTTCTTGACGTGCCGGGCATAGACTCGTCCTCGCATCCTTACCGCGAACAGATAGAGAAGGCTCTTGGATCAGCCGACGCCATCATATTCGTTACCAATGTCGGATGCAGGCCTAACCTCTGTGATTATCAGGTCAGGGTGCTCAGGAAGTGCGAAGCTGACTGTGACGGAATCATGCTCAGTGACAAGACGATTGTCTTCGGCAACAAGCTTGATATGGCAGGCACTCGGGATAATGCATCCAAGAACATGGATGTGCTGAAGAATGAAGTGACACGCTGCTATCAAATTGCCAGGCCTGACCGCGTCATTTTCGGCTCTGCGGCGGCGTACATGATGGAAGAGAAGCTTGGTATGGCTGTTCCGGCTGAGAGGGCCGATGCCATCGTCAGGAACACAAAGCTCTTCAACAATGGCAGCACCGGCATCCCGGAGCTAAAGAAAGTGCTCAGGGACTACTATGACAATGACAGGCTCGGAGCAATTGAGTGCCGTGCATCAGGCAATGAGAAGCAGGGCAGGAAGATTCTCGGGGAAATCATGGAAAAGGGCAAATCTTCGGAGGTAGCTGACGCTGAGCTGCTTTCAGAGATCAAAGACGCTCTAGCAAAGATCTGACAGCTTTCAGGGAGACAGAGAGGCGGGATCCCATAATGAGGCCCCGCCTTTTTTATGGCTCAATCACATTTTCTGTGTGATCGCTCGTTCCTGACATACTCCTTTCTGCTGGAATCGATGATTTTGAGGAAGAAATATTCATCGTCTG
>ONIT01000110.1 GCA_900317945.1 uncultured Pseudomonadota bacterium | reverse complement strand
TGAGGCGAAGAAGGCGGAACTCTACAAGAAGTGCCAGATGATCCTGGCCGAGGATGCCGCTTCCGTCTACATTCAGGATCCGGTCAACCTGGTGGCGGTAAACAAGAAGTTTGCCGGCTATACCTCCTATCCGACAGCAGCCGAGGATATGAGCGTGATTTACCAGGTCAGCAAGTAATAACAGCCGATAAAACCAAGCAGCGAAAACAGGACGGGATATGAAAAATATTGTCAGAAAAATTGTAACTCTCATTATCACATTGTTATGTATCTCGTTCCTTTCTTTCGCTGCTTTCTCTGTTATTCCGGGTGATGCGGCCCTGTCGAAGCTGGGCAAGGACGCGACCATCGAACAGATTGAAGCGCTGCGGGAAGAGATGGGATTTAATGATCCGCTTCCCGCGCGCTACAGCAAGTGGCTTTCATCTGCCATGCAGGGGGATTTCGGCGAGTCTTACCGTTATACGGGCACCAGCGTGAAGACGCTGATCGCAAGACGGCTCCCGATAACTGTACTTCTCGCGGGCATCTCGCTCGTTATTATTGTGGTGATTTCCGTGCCGCTGGGGATTCTCAGCGCACGGTATTCCGGAAAATGGGTGGATGTTCTGACTGCCCAGGTTTCCCAGGTTCTGATGGCTGTACCGGCCTTTTTCCTGCTGTTCATTGCGGAGTTCATGCTGTGTCCCGTAGTATTTTCCTGAGAGCCGGCTTCGATGCGCTCTTTACCGTGCAGTTCATCGGGGCAATGTCCGGCAATATCCTGAAGATGGCCGTCTGCTCCATCCTGATCTCATCAGGAGGCGGAAACGGCGCCGGTCTTGTCCCCTATGTGAATGCTCTTTTCATCCTGCCTTTTTTCCTCTTCTCCGCGCTTGCGGGGGAAATCTGCGACCGCTTCCCCGGAAGGAAGGCAGTGAGGACCGTAAAGCTCCTCGAGATCCCGCTCTCGCTCCTCGCGGTATGGTCAGCCATGAGCGGCAGCACGGTGATGATGCTCATCTCGGTTTTCCTCTACGGGACCGCTGCCACCTTCTTCAGCCCGGCAAAGTACGCGCTGATCCCCGACAACGCCGGGAAGGAAAACCTGCTGAAGGCCAACGCCGCGGTAAGCGCCTCAACCTATGTCTCAATTCTCCTCGGACTTTTCATCGGAAGCTTTGCCGCGGATGAGTCCATGAGGCTCACGGCCGTCATGGTGCTGCCTGCCGTCTCGCTCGTCTCCGCAGCCGCCTCGTTCCTCGTGAGGAGCGGGAGCGGCACGAAGTCTGTGCGCGTCCACGCAAATTTCCTCCGGACGCTTTTCACCGGGCTCACGTTCGGCCGGAGGGACTGGAGGATTTTCCTCGCCATCCTCGGCTGCTCCTGGTTCTGGCTCGTGGCGTCAGTGCTTTCCATCATGTTCCAGACCGCTCCGTCGCTGATTTTCTCCATGGGGCCGGAGGACACGCCTGCCGCGGTGTGCATCCTTATCGTGTCGGTCGCCGCCGGCGTGGCCGGAGGCTCTGTATCATCCTCTGTCCTCCTGAAGGGCAGGATTTCCGTGAGGCTGGTGCCGGTGTCGGCGCTCTTCACCGCGGCATTCCTCCTCGACGCGGCGCTGGTGTGCCTTGGGGAGAGCGCTCCTGAGGGGACAGCACTCAGCGGTGCGCTCCGCTCCTTCACGTTCTGGAGGACGGCAGCAGATCTCTTCCTTGCGGCCTTCGGCGGCAGCATGTTCATGGTGCCGCTCAACACCTGCCTACAGTCGCTCCCTAAAGAGAGCGAGCGCGCCAGGGTAATCGCCTCCGGCAATATCTGGAACTCCCTCTTCATGGTCGCAGGATCGCTCCTCTGCTCGCTTTCAATGGTCTCTGGAAGCCTTGCCGCGGCCTTCATCACCGTGTCCCTGGTTACTTTCCTCATTGCCGCGTCATCAGCCTTCTTCATCCACAGGGGGCTGACGAGGAAGGCGGCGCTCCTTCTCTTAAGGACCTTTTGGGGGCTCCGGATCGCGGGCCTGCCTGATGAGCTCCTCGGGAAGGGCGGAAACATCATCATCTCGAACCACACCTCGCTCCTTGACGGGGCCATACTCTGGGCGGTCCTCCCCGACAACACCTCATTTGCGATCGACCGCTCCATGACCGGGATCTGGTGGGTCAAACCATTCCTGGCCTTTTCCCACTTCTACCGGGTAGGGCCGGGAGACGGGGCGTCGCTCCGCTCGCTCGCCGAGGCCGTGTCATCCGGGAAGAATGCCGTGATTTTCCCGGAGGGCAGGATTACCGTTACGGGCGGCATGATGGATATCTATCCGGGAGCGGGAGCCGCCGCGGAGAAGACCGGCGCGATGATAGTCCCGCTTCATATAGCAGGAGGTGAGTACTCATCATTTGGGCATTTCAGGAAGGTCTCGGGATGGAAGGTCCGGGCAGTGATCTCCCTTGGCGCCGGCACTCCCTTCAGCTATCCGGAGGGCGCCGGCAGGGAGGCAAGGTGCTCAGTCATCAGGGAGGCCATGCTCCGCGCCGCGGCGGAGTCTGACGCCGCGCTCCTTGGGACGCTTGGAGCTGGCGGAGCTGCCCGGAGGACTGAGAGAAGGTTCGGCAGCGGCCATGTCATCGCGGAGCAGGACGGAGGAGCGTCCTGCAGCCTGCTTTATTTCAGGCGCATGGCCGCAGTTGCATCGAACTCCTTTTACGATCCGCTGATGAAAAACGGCTCTGCTGTGCTCGCTGACTCGCCGTTCTGCAGGATGGTCGCCATGTCGGTGTTCATTTTCGCTGGAGCTGACATCTGGAGCGGGCACGCCTCAGGCTCTGACCATGCCTTCGCCGCATCCTGCGGCAGCGAGCCCGAAAAGAGCATTCCCCTGATCCCGGCTGCCGGTGTGCCTGATGCGATGGGAAAGCGCGTCAGGGGAGTGTATTTTGCCGTTCCCTATCTCAGGGGAAATGAGTTCATAGCGGGTGAGATGACGGAGGGCTCGCGGGTGCTTGATCTTGCGTCTTTCCTCCGCGCTGCGGCGGGGCTTACGGTGCGCGATGCGGCACTGCTCCTCACTGAGGACAGCGCGGTCTCCTCCGCTGCGTTCATCTCCTGCCTCATCTCCGGCGCGCTCCTCCTTACGCTCCGGAAATTCTCCGCAGCGAGGGCGGACGCACTTCTCTACGAGAGGCAGGCCAGCGTCCTCATAGCGGACCTTGACTCTCTCCGCGCGCTTCTCGGAAGGTCATCGGCGCTCCGCCTTGGATCAGTGCGCCTCGCCGCGGTATTCTGCAGAAAGGCCGAGGCCGGTGAGGCCCGTGAGCTCCTCAGGGAGCTCTCGCTCAGGGATCTCCTCATCATCCGCGAGGGTGATGGGCTTTCGTACTCCTCAGGCTGTCTCTTCGGCGATGACACGGTCCGCTCAGTGCCCAGGGCCTTCGTGCCGAACTGACTGGGGCTCAGCAGAGGCTCAGGATCTGCCAGCCCCTCTTCTCCGCCTCAGCCCTCAGGTTCGGCTGGGGGTTGACGCAGCAGGGGTGGCTCATGAGGCAGAGCATCTCGAAGTCGTTGATGCTGTCGCCGTAGCCGTAGCTGTCGTCAAAGGTGAGGCCGTTCTTCTCCGCGAAGGCCTGGAGCATCCGCGCCTTCCCCTCCTTGTAGCAGAGATCCGAGACAACGCGCCCGGTGATGCGCCCCTCGCTGTCATACTCTATTCCGGTGCAGACAATGTCCTGAACGCCGATAAGGTCCGCGGCGCGCCTCACGATGTGCTCGCAGGTTGAGGAGGCGATGACTACGTCACGCCCCTCCTCCCTGAACTTCCTGACAAGAGCCAGCATCTCCGGGTAGAAGAGCTTTCCGAGAACCTCCTCCGCAAACTCCTGAAGGAGACGGTCGCAGCTCTCCTTCGGCATCATCCGGATGGGCTCCAGGGCATGCTCGTAGTATTTGCGGATGTCGAGCGTCCCCTCATAGTACTCGCGCGCGAGGCGCTTCTCGTCACTGAGGAAGTCCTCGGTAAGGAGGTTCCTGCCAATGAGAAAATGGAAGAACCGGTCGTTGCTGTCGCGCCTTATCAGGGTCTGATCCATGTCGAACACTGCAAGCTTTCTCATAAGTCTCCTTCTGGCAGGATTTTCAGATAAAAAAACGGGCGGATTGCTCATCCGCCCGCTATGATAGCCCAAGAGGCTCAGTCAGTCAGGAACTCCTGCTATGCGTTGAGGGGCTTTCCCTCGCTTACGCTCTCCTCTGCGGGCTTTTTCTCAGCCTCGGCTTTGGAGTCATCGGGGGCTCCGTTCTTGTCCGAGAGGGCATAGAGGTTCGCGAGGATGGTTCCAGAGATTGAGTGCCAGACGCAGGCAACTGCGGTTGCGACAGCCGCACCCGGGAGCTGCGGGAAGAACTTTGCGGCAAGCCCGGTTCCGAGTCCTGCGTTCTGTACGCCGACCTCAATCGAGATGGTGCGCTTCTTCGCGGTGTTGAACCTGAAGATGATGCCGAGGACGTAGCCGAGGCAATAGCCGAGCGCGTTGTGGAAGAAGATGCAGCAGAATACCAGGAGACCCATGCTGACGAACTTGTCGCCGTGATGGGCAACGACGCCGCCGACGATGCAGGCAAGCCCGATAACCGAGACGCCGGGCATGCAGGCCTTGATGTCTGCGAAGCTCTTCCTCTTGCTCATGGTCATGTTGAGGAACGCGCCGAGGGCGACGGGGATGATGGTTACATAGAGCAGGAACATGATCATGCCCATCGGATCAACATCGACATGCTGCCCGCTGCAGAGGTAGCCGATGAGGAGCGGAGTCATAACAGGCGCGATAAGGGTCGACGCGGTGGTCATGCCGACGGAGAACGCGAGATCGCCGTGGCAGAGGAAGCTCATGATGTTGGATGAGACGCCGCCCGGGACGCAGCCGACCAGGATCAGGCCGACAGCGAGGTCTGAGGGCAGGTTGAAAACACGGGTTATGGCCCACGCGAGGAAGGGCATGATGGTGAACTGCCCGATGGCGCCGACGAAAATATCAAACGGGCGCTTTGCCAGGATGACGAAATCCTGCTTTCCAAGGGTAAGGCCCATGGAAAGCATAATCACGCCGAGGATAATGGTCTGAGTACGGCCTTCAACCCATGTGAAGGCGCTGGGAAAGAAAAAGGTGACAACTGCCGTAAGAATAACAAATAAGGCCGTCCCTTTGGCGAGTATTCCGCTCAGCCATTTGCAGGGAGCCATGAAACTGCTGTACATACTCATAAAATCCTCTGATCAATACCGGACTCAGCCGGTGCCGGAATTATATGATCAACTTAACACTTTTGCATTGCCGCGCAGGATATCTGCACGCTTTTTGCTGTTTTTTCCTCGCCGTTTTTGATTTATGTTCAATTTTCCCCGTCATCTCCCGGAACTTATTGCCTACGGCACAGGAATAACGGCTGCCCTGCGCGGGAAGGCGGGCGGCAGGGCCGGGGCGCAGCGCCGGCAAATTGAGAATGATGTCAAAAAAAATCCTGCTTTCTTTTGTTTTGCGGCAGTCACGGGGTACAATTCTGAATCCGGGGGCAAAAAGTCTCCCGTTGCTTGTTTTTTTGCGCGGTTTTCCGCGGCAGCAGGAGTTATTGACAATGGCGGAAGATCTTCGCACTGACGCAAAGGGGCCTGTCGACTTCAGCAGGCTGAGCGATATCGTTTTTCATGGCGTGTACTGGCTCCTCTCTATTCACCTGCTGCTTCTTGTCGGGCTCTTCGTCATATGCCTGTGGAACTCCTGGATGTCGGTCGCGGTCTACTACCTCTCCGGGATCTGGCCCTCAAGCCTCTTTATCACCTTCTCGAGCCAGATCCCCGGGGCAGTGCTTGAGCTCGGCAGCATGACCGGGAACGTCCTGCAGATAGCTCTTGCCGTGTGGCTCTGGTCATTCCTCTGCGCCTGGGCCTGCGCCCTGATGAATGTAGTTACCGTGATATTCGATCATTTCCGCAACTGGCTGCCGGCTCTCGGCAACATCGTGATCATGTCTTTTGCCTCATGCTTCTACATTGCCATGATGGCATCGGTCTCCAGGGCGTTCAGCTGAGCGCCTGGCGTTTCCCCGGGCAATAAAAAATCCGGCCGGGCAGTGGTTCATCGGAATCCCCGTCCGGCCGGACTCTTTCCGGTCAATATCGGTCTTTCCTCAGTCAGTCTCGACAAGCTCGTAGCAGGGCGTGTACTGCTCGCCGCCGAGCTTCATCCTGCCGGAGGCGACAAAGCTCCTGAGGAGGTTGTCCATCTCCGTCATGATCTGCCTCTCGCCGTGGATCTTGAAGGGGCCGTACTTCGCCACCTCCTCGCGTCCCTGGTTCTTGACGTTTCCGGCGACGATGCCGGAGAACACCTTGCGGAGGTTCACGATGAGGCTGCTGTCGTGCCCGTCCCTCTTCAGGACGATATTGTCCAGCACCTCGTGCGTCGCCTCGAGGGGCTTCTGCATCTCCGGATCGATATGCATGGTCCAGTTGAAGGAGAACGAGTCGCCGCTCGAGATCCTCTGCTGCGTGACGCGCTTCATGCCCTCGGCGCAGATGTCAGCGACGCGTTTCGGATCGTTTACCACGATCTCGTAGTACTGCGAGGCGCGGTCGCCTACCGCGGCCCTGATGAAGCGGTCTATCGCCTCAAAGTACCCGCGGCTCTCCTCGGGGCCGGTGAGGATGAGCGGCATCGGCTGCCCGGCGTTCCTCTCGTCCATCTTCATGCCGAGGAGGAAGAAGAGCTCCTCCGCGGTGCCCGGTCCGCCCGGGAAGATCACCATGGCGTGGCCTATCCTCGCGAACGCCTCGAGGCGCTTCTCCATGTCCGGGAGAATGCAGAGCTCGGTTACGAATGGATTGGGCGGCTCTGCCGCGATGATGGATGGCTCAGTAAGGCCGATGAACCGGTAGTTCCGATTCCTCTGCAGGAGGTGGCCGAAGGTCGCCCCCTTCATGGGGCCCTCCATGGCACCGGGGCCGCAGCCCGTGCAGATGTCGAGATGCCTGAGCCCCAGCTGCCTTCCGACCTCCTCGGTGTAGCGGTACTCGTTCTCACCGATGGAGTGGCCTCCCCAGCAGACAACGAGGTTCGGCTCGATGCCGGTGCTGAGCACACCGGCGTTCCTGAGGCACCTGAAGATCTGGTTCGTGATCTCAGCGCTCCCGTCCATGCCGGGCGTGCTGGGCGGCAGCGCGGGGAAGGAGTGCATGAACACTATGTCGCGGAGGACGCTGAAGAGGTGATCCTGTATAGCCTGGATTATCTCGCCGTTGACAAAGGCGCTTTCCGGGGCGTTGAAGATCTCCAGCTTGACGCCACGCTCGCGCCTGATGACGTTGATGCCGAAGTTGTGGAACTGCTTCAGGAGATCCTCGGCGTTGTCAGTCACGCTGCCGCAGTTGAGGACGGCAAGCGAGCACCGCCTGTAGAGATCATAGATTTTTCCGGAGGCCGCGCTCCTCAGCATGTCGACCTCTGCCTGGGAGAGCATGCTCATGAGGCCGGTCGGGTTGACATAGGTAATCATCTGGATTGACTCCGTGCTGCTTTTCGGGTTTCCCTGTCAGACTGCATAAGGCATCTGCCTTCCGGTGCGGACAGGGCAGTGAATTTTAGCAGAACAGGAGAGGGCAATAGCGTTCACAGATACCATTTTCAGAAATAAAAATACATTAATGTATGTCAGGCAGCCAGGCTCCTGCGCCCTGCCGGGAGCCCGCGCCGCATAAATGGTGGCCCGCCCGACCGGGCCTGTGCTCAGAACGGATAGAAAGGATCGTCCTGGTCAGGGTCGTTGTACTTCGCGCAGTCCCGCTGCCAGTCCTCCATTTTGTCCTTGATCTCATCGCTGAGATGGCGGTAGTCGCTGTCCCTGATGAGCCCCCTGCCGAGCATGGACTTATAGAACTTCTTCAGGCTGGCCGCCGTTGTTTTGATGTTTCCCGGAGCGGACCACGCGCACTTGCGGATGTAGAAGTCCCCGAGGAATGAGCCCAGCATGCTGACGCCTGCCTGCATGGAGAGCTCCTCGCGGTAGAGTAGGAACTCATTGAGAAAGAGGTCCGCATTCGAGAGATGGCTACCGATGGTTCTTTCTGAGAGCCCGCTCTTCCTCAGATCCTCCCCGAACATGGCGAGGTACTCACCATTCTTCTTTTCGATCTCTTCGGGGTCCTGCCAGTCCTCGTCATCATCATCGTCATCGTCCCAGTCATCGTCTTCATCCTCATCCTCGAAGCCGGTGTTGTCATCAGTCTCGCCGCCGCCTGCCTGATTGTCATCGGCATCGCCCAGGGAGCCGGCCTGGTTGTCGTCGGTCTCGCCGTTAACGATCTGATTGTCGTCAGTCTCTCCGTGGCTGCTTTTGTTGTCGTCGGTTTCCATAGGGGCCTCCTGGTGCTGAATGCGTTTATTATGCCCTACCGTCATGCCCCGCGCAATAAGCTGTAGAGTGAAATCATGTAGTGATCCAGCTCACAAAAAAGGCTTATATTCGGCAAATACTTAAATTTTTTATTATAATTAAATTATTTACTATTTGTCAAT
>ONIT01000113.1 GCA_900317945.1 uncultured Pseudomonadota bacterium | reverse complement strand
AAATGTTGAAAATTTAGTCAAATAACACTATTTTTATAATTTTTGATATAGGTCAAATTACGTAACAAGACAGTTTCTGTCATATATGATCTCTCCCTACCGCATGGAGTTCTTTTGTGAAAAATATTTTTTATTGAGATAAAATCGCTTTGCGGGAGCAATTAGTCAATTTTTCCGCTAAAAACGTTTTTAATCCTGTCAGTTTTCTCGTAAAATAGTCCCATCAGCTTTATTTTTTAAATTTATACATAGAAATAATGCACAGGCCCTCATGCCGCAGCCCTCTTTTATATTTCAGCGCCCATGCGCTGCACGGGGAAACGGGGAGCATGAGCGGCCGTACACCGCGGATAGAATAATTAGGAGCGGAAATTGGCAAAAGTAAATTACGGGACGACTTGGTGGGGAAGGAGATGGCTTGAGGCATTCTCCGCGATTGACCACGAAAACAAGATCCCGCGCGGGAAAACCTACGCCAACACCGGTCGGGTGCTCGACATTGAGAAGGATCCCTCGCGCCATACCGTATCATCAAAAGTAGAAGGCCACTACAGCCCGTTCTATCACGTAAAGCTGACGCTCACCCCGTTCACCGATGAGGAGAAGGATCGGATCATGGCGGCTGTCATGTCGTCGCCCCTGCTCCTCGCGAAGCTTGCCGCCCGGGAGCTCGCCCCGGAGCTTGAGGACGAGCTCGGAAAGCTCGGGATCAGCATCTTCCCGAAGAAGTGGAGCGAGCTCAAGATGCGCTGCGACTGCCCGGACACGGCAGTTCCCTGCAAGCACATCTCCGCCCTTATCTACATGATGTCAAAGGACATCGACGCCGATCCGTTCATCATCTTCCGCCTCCGCGGACTTGATCTCATCGCCGAGCTCGAGAGGAACGGCGTTGAGTTCAGGCAGGTCGAGAGCACGGTGTTCCCGAACCTCAGCGAGCTCTCGCTCTCAAGGCCTGACTACCCGGTCATGAAGCTGGGCCTCGAGACTCTGAAGAAAATCTCCTTTGCCCGCATCCCCAACATGCTCAGCACCATCACGAGCCTCATCGCTCCCTCCCCCGCAGGCTGGACCGGCGGGCCGCTCCGCGATCTCATCGTCAAGGTGGTAACAAGGGCAGGAAGGATCTTCGAGAAGGATCTCAACAGCGAGAGGCGCAGAACCGTGCCCCTGCAGCATATGGGCGGCGAGACCTACCTCTCCTTCCCCGCGAGCTACCGCGGGCTCCCGAAGCTCGGGCGCTCAATCTCCTGGAGAGAGGAGGATCCGGCCGGATCCGACTCCTTCATTGACTGCCGCGTCGCAGACGGCGACAGATCCTCAGGCTCAAGGCAGCTCCATGAGCTCTTTGCCGGGAAGTTCAGCAAGTCAGAGCTTGAGCGCGCTCCCCTGGTGGTTGAGGCGCTCTATGAGATCTGGGTTACCGCAGGGCGCCTCCTCAAGGCTGGCGCCGTCATGCCGCAGCTCTTCGACTCCGGCGACGGCTACCTGGTCTGCCAGTGGATTCCTGCCGTTGTCTCGAAGGAGGTGAGGGATCTCACCATACAGGCAGGCTCCGCCCTGCTCTCCCTCCCCGAGGGCTCAATCACGATCTACGACAGGGTGCAGAAGAACCCGCTCTTCCTCGGCGAGATGGTGCTCGCAGCCTTCATCGAGGACGCCATCGTCGATGCCTACTACGCCATCAACACCTCCGAGGAGGAGCTTGAGAAGGAGCTGCTCTTCTCCGGGACCCCGGTAAGGTCCCAGGACAACCGCCACCGCCTCATGAGGCAGTCGCTCGCCGGCTGGCTCGCGCCCCTTGCCATGACCGCCATGAAGGAGCAGCCGGTCCTCCGGATTACCGACCTCCGGACCAAGGAGGAGAAGGCGGCAGCCGAGAAGAGCAGATCAATCAGCCCAGAGACCGACACCCAGACAGGACTCGAGCTCGGCTTTGAGGTCTCAAACAAGACCGGAAGCAAGAGGACGGCAGTATCGCTCCACGAGATATTCACGGAGCCCCGCTACACCTCCATGCGCTTCAGCTGCCTGCAGATCTCGGCAAGGCTCGCCGCGATCTGCCCCGATCTCGAGAAGCTCCTGGACACAGCCTCTGAGACGGCGGATCCAATTCCGGTGGAGAACCTCACCACGCTCATCCTCCATGCCGTTCCGGCGCTCGAGTTCCTCGGCGTGCGCGTTGTCATGCCGAAGGGCCTCACAAAGCTCATGAGCCCGCACTCCTCCGTCAGCATGGGGCTTTCCTCTCCCTGGAAGGAGTCAGGCGGGATCCTTGCCCTCAGCAACCTCCTCACCTTCAGCTGGGAGATCGCCGTCGGCGACAGGAAGATCACCCGCGAGGACTTTGACAGGCTCCGCGCGCTCTCAGGCCAGATCATCCGCTTCGGCGACGCCTTCATCTATGTCGATCCTGCCGAGATCGAGCAGATCGAGAAGCGCCTAAAGCAGCAGAAGTCCGGGGACTCACAGCCCCGCGGGCTCATCGCCGCGGCCTTCTCGGGCGAGTACGACGGCTCATCCGTATCGCTCAGCCCGTCGCTCAAGAAGGCCCTCGCGAGGCTCACCGAGGAGCAGGAGCTTGAGCTCCCGAAGATGCTCACGGCGGATCTACGCCCCTACCAGGTAAAGGGCTACAGCTGGCTCGTCAAGAACATCGCCTTCGGCATGGGCTCAGTCATCGCCGATGACATGGGCCTCGGAAAGACCGTGCAGGTCATCGCGGCAATGGAGCGCCTCCGGGAAAGAGGCGACTTCAGGAACAAGTTTGCCCTTATAGCGGTCCCCGCGACGCTTATAACCAACTGGACCAGGGAGCTGCGCCGCTTCGCGCCGGAGATCAGCTTCTTCGTCTACTACGGCACCAAGAAGTCACTGCCCTCAGCCGAGAACGGCGCCGAGAAGCCGGATGTGATCATCACGAGCTACGGCGTCGCGAGAACCGCCTGCCGAGAGCTCGGGAAGCTCCCGCTGCGCCTCCTCATCATCGACGAGGCCCAGGCCATCAGCAATCCACAGTCGCCGCTCTTCAAGGCGGTCTCCAGGCTCCAATCCGACGCGAGGATTGCCATGTCCGGCATCCCCATCGAGAACAGGCTCATGGAATACTGGTCCATCATGCAGTTCGCGAACCCCGGGCTCCTTGGCCCCGCCTCGCGCTTTGCCAAGGACTTCGAAAGGCCGGTTGAGGATAGGCACGATCCGGACGCCCTCTCGAGGTTCAGCCTCATAACCGCGCCGTTCATCATGAGGCACAGAAAGACCGACACCTCGATAATCACCGAGCTGCCGGAGAAGCTGTCATTCAACCGCTACTGCACGCTGTCAGGCGAGCAGGCCGCGCTCTACCAGGCAACGGTTGACGACACCCTGGGACAGATCACCAGCGAGGCAGAGAACAGCGAGGACGGCCGCAACGCAGAGGAGATCACCGCTGAGCGCGGCATCGCCGTGCAGAAGCTCATCATCAGGCTCAAGCAGATCTGCGACGCGCCTGAGCTCCTTCCGGCAACGGACCGCTTCCAGGGCCCGGAGTACTCCGGAAAGGGCGAGGCCATGCTTGATCTGGTCTCGAACGTCATTGACACGTCCGGCAAGGTGCTCATCTTCACCCAGTTCCCGCCGATGGGACCTATCCTGCAGAACTGGATTTCCGCGAGGACCGGCAGGATCCCGGATTTCATCTCGGACGAGACTCCGGACGCGCAGAGGCAGGCCATGATCGACCGCTTCCAGAACGACCGCTCGGTCAACATCATGATCCTCTCCCTGAGGACGCCGGGCAAAGGCATCAGCCTCACCGCAGCGAACACGGTAATCCACTATGATCTCTGGTGGAACCCGTCTGTCGAAAACCCCGGCGGAGCAGACCGCGCGTTCAGGATCGGGCAGAACAGGGACGTCAGCGTGTTCAGGTTCATAACGGCTGACACCTTCGAGGAGAAGTTCGACGAGATTGTAAAGAGGAAGCCTGAGCTCTCGGTCGTCAGCGCCGACGAGTGCAGGAAGTACCTGGGCGCCATCCCGGACGACGAGCTGCGCAGCATCTTCGACTACTCGAAGAGCACCGGGAGCTGAGAGGAAAGGCAGGCGGAGCCGCCCTGCCTCTGCCCATCAGAGGGGCAATTCGGCTAAAATAGCGCTCCGGCGCCCGCTGGCGCCTGAAATTTTCTGAGGGCTGAGGGGCCCTGCCCCCTGGCCTCATTTTCTGGGAAACCCGCGATGGCACTCAAGGTAGTAATCGGCATGTCAGGAGGAGTTGACTCCTCTGTCTCTGCCTATCTTCTGAAAAAGGCAGGCTTTGACGTAACCGGCCTCTTCATGAAGAACTGGGAGGAGGACGACACCGACACCTACTGCTCCGCGGCGAAGGACCGCGCCGACGCGGAGTCGGTCTGCCGGAGCCTTGACATCCCCCTTAAGACCATAAACTTCTCCGCGGAGTACTGGGACGACGTCTTCGAGAACTTCCTCTCCGAGTACAGGTCAGGCCGCACTCCGAACCCGGATGTCCTCTGCAACCGCGAGATCAAGTTCAAGGCCTTCATGGAGCACGCGCTAGAGGACCTCGGGGGCGACTACATCGCGACCGGGCACTACGTGCGCCGCTCGGACGTGACCGAGCTCTCCGAGGAGAAGGTCCGCGCCCTCGACACCTCTGAGGAGGCCATGCGCTCGCGCGTCAGGATGCTCCGCGCCACGGATCTCTCGAAGGATCAGACCTATTTCCTCAATGAGGTGAGCTTCAGGAACATAGGGCGCACGCTCTTTCCGGTGGGCGGGCTCATCAAGAAGACCGAGGTGCGGAAAATCGCCGCGGATCTGGGGCTTGCCACCGCGAAGAAGAAGGACAGCACCGGCATCTGCTTCATCGGGGAGAAAAGATTCAAGGAGTTCCTCTCGCAGTACCTGCCGGCAAAGCCCGGGAAAATCGTTACCGACACCGGCACTGTGCTCGGGGAGCATGACGGGCTCATGTACTATACTCTCGGGCAGAGGAAGGGAATCGAGCTCGGCGGGATAAAGGGATATCCGGAGAAGCCCTGGTTCGTCCTTGACAAGGACCTCACGGACAACCTCCTCATAGTCGGGCAGGATCCTGAGCATCCCCTCCTGATGAACAGGGGCTTCATCACCGAGAGGCCCTTCTTCGTCGACGAGACACCGAGGCGCGGGATGTTCCGCTGCAGCGTCAAGATCCGCTACCGCCACCCGGACGATCCCTGCCGGGTGTTCCCCCGCCCTGACGGGACGCTCGCCGTGCTCTTTGACTCGCCTGTCCCTGCAGTAACGCCCGGGCAGTCAGCGGTTTTCTACGACGGCGAGGTGTGCCTCGGCGGAGCGGTGATAAACCAGAGAATAAGGCTGGACGACACAGATACGGCCGCAGAGCTTGAAAGGCAGGCGGCACAGCAGACGGAGAACGGCTTAAATGGCTGATTTTGAGAAAAAGACCTACGCGCTCGCAGCGCTATTCACCGCCTCGGCAATAATCCAGGACCTCGCGGAGCGCGACGAGATGGAAGGGGAGCATGACGTTCCCTACAGCACCGTCATCAACGCGGTGTTCAACCGTTTCCCGGAGAAGACCCTTGAGATCTATGACCGCGAGGGGCTCAGGACCGGCTATCAGATCCTGGCAAACCCCACGTCCGTCGCCCAGACCCGCGGCACCAGGTTCCTGAAGTACGCAGAGAACATCAACGAGCAGGCCGAGTCCTGCATGGGCCGCTCGAAGAAGAAGTTCATGGACGCGCTGGGCGAGGACATCGACTCGCTGAAGTCAGACATGGACGTGAACGGCTGGGACGCGCTTGACCAGCATGTGACAGACCGCCTTGCCGACATGTACAGGAACAGGATAAGCGATCACAACACCAAGATCATGATCTACGGAAGGCATGATCTCACTCCCATCATGGGAAAGCTCAGGGCCGCGCTGCTCGCCGGAATCAGGGCCTCAGTCCTCTGGCACCAGCTCGGCGGGGGATCATTCTTCCAGCTGCTCATGAACCGGAGAAAATATACGGAAGAGGCCGCCAGGAACATCTGACGGCATCAGGGAAAACAACTCAGGAGAAACAGCATGGAACTCAGCCCGCTTACCGCGGTGTCGCCCATTGACGGACGCTATGGATCAAAAACAGCGGATCTCAGGGAATACTTTTCCGAATTCGGTCTCATCAAAAAGCGTGTGACCGTTGAGGTAACCTGGCTCAAGAAGCTCTCGGCAACCCCGGAAATCGCGGAGGTTCCCGCTTTTTCAGAGGATACCGTAAAGTATCTTGACGGGATCGTTGAGAACTTCTCGCTCGCCGACGCCGAGAGGATCAAGGAGATCGAGAAGACCACCAACCACGACGTCAAGTCAGTCGAGTACTTCCTCAAGGAGAAGGCTGCGGCAGTGCCTGAGCTGGCGAAGGTCAGCGAATTCATCCACTTCGCCTGCACCAGCGAGGACATCAACAACAACTCCCACGCCCTCATGCTGAAGGACGGCCGCGACAAGGTGCTCGTTCCCAAGATCTCCGAAATCATTGAGAAGATCCGTGAGCTTGCCCACCGCTATGCCCATGTTCCGATGCTTGCGAGAACCCATGGGCAGCCTGCCACCCCAACCACCGTCGGCAAGGAGATGGCCAACGTCTGCTACCGCATGGAAAGGCAGCTTAAGGAAATAAAGGAGACCCCGATCCTCGCCAAGATCAACGGCGCGACCGGCAGCTTCAACGCCCACATGGTCGCCTACCCCAACGTTGACTGGAAGAAGTTCAGCGAGGAGTTCGTAGAGAGCCTCGGCCTCACCTGGAACCCGTACACCACCCAGATTGAGCCGCACGACTACATCGCAGAGCTCTTCAACGCCATCACCAGGTTCAACACCATCCTCATCGACTTCGACCGCGACGTCTGGGGATATATCTCCATCGGCCACTTCAAGCAGAAGACCATCGCAGGAGAGGTTGGATCATCTACCATGCCGCACAAGGTCAACCCGATTGACTTCGAGAACTCCGAGGGCAACCTCGGGCTCGCGAACGCCGTCATGACCCACATGGCGCAGAAGCTCCCGATCTCCCGCTGGCAGCGCGACCTGACCGACAGCACGGTTCTCCGCAACCTCGGCGTCGCCTTCGGCTACTCCATGATCGCCTACGCCTCCACACTCAAGGGACTCTCTAAGCTCGAGATCAACGAGGAGGAGATTGCCCGTGACCTCGACAACAACTGGGAGGTTCTCGCCGAGCCGTTCCAGACCGTAATGCGCCGCTACGGCATTCCCAAGCCCTACGAGAAGCTCAAGGCGCTTACCCGCGGCCAGAAGGTCAACGCCAAGGTCATGGAAGACTTCATCGAGACCCTTGATCTCCCGGAGGAGGTAAAGGCATCCCTGAGGAAGCTCACTCCTGCGAGCTACATCGGACTTGCCGCAGAGTTCGCCGAGAACGTCTGAGAAGCACTGAGAATTTAAGCGGAGCCCCGGCAGAGACCGGGGCTTTTTTGTCAGGGGCCGCGGCTGATGGCAGGGCCCTTCTGCACTGACGCCCGGTTTCAGAAATGAAAAGGCCGTCCCGGCACGATGGCAGGCATGCGTTCGATTCCGGCCAGGACCGCTCTGTGGATGACGATCGCCCTCGCGGGGACCCGCTCAAAATGTGGAACGATGAAAGGATATTTCCCGTTCAGCGCGCAAATGATTTTCGTGCCGGGGAAATACCTCATAGCGGCACATACTCAGGCGGGACATCGTCCGGCTCTTCATCAAAGCCCAGATCCGACCCCTTACCGAACAGCGCAAAAAATCCAGGTTCGTACCTGCTTTTTGCATCCTGTGCGACCTCGAGCTCGAGACTGCACGGAAATTTATGCTGTATGACGGTCTGGCGCAGGAACATATTCAGCGCGGTCGTCAGGTTCAGGCCGAGCGCTTCAAAAATTTTCGAAGCCTGTTCCTTGAGCGCCTCATCCGTCCGAAATGATACTGTCGTCATGCGGCCACCCCCATATATACCTTATAAACCATTTATACACATTGTAATGCTCTTTCTCTTCCGTGAGTCTGCAAAAAGCTGCCGCAGCATCCGATCTGTGCCCGGCTTCATCTGACTTGCCGCAGAGTTCGCAGGAGCATCTGAGCCTGAGAGAGACGCTTGCCGGAGCCCCGGCAGAGACCGGGGCTTTTTTAGTGTGCTCGGCATGGGCACTGTCTATAGGGTGAAAGTCCCGAACTCGCCCGCTGGAGGGAAGAGTCAGCGAATCGCAAGGTGGTCGGAGTAA
>ONIT01000127.1 GCA_900317945.1 uncultured Pseudomonadota bacterium | reverse complement strand
CGCCAGGTGATAAGATTCCAGTTCCGGCAGAGGCTGAGGTGACGCATGGCAATTCCAATCAGGATCGGGAGACTTATAGGACTGGGAAGAGCGGGCTCTGACCTGACCGAGTTCATGGCAGAGCCGGAGCCTTCCGCGCTCCTGCACACGATCTGCGCTTTTGCAAATGACATCCGGAATGCAGGCGGCGGGTATATCGTGCTCGGTGCGGAGCCGGTGCCGGAGACACATGATATCCGCATCAGCGGAATCGCCCCGGACAGCGCTGAAGCGCTGCTGAGGATGGTGAGCGGGATTTCCCGGCTCATCGTGCCTTTCTATGATCCCAAGGCAGAGACAGTAATGCATGAGGGAAAGTGCCTCATGGTTCTCCGGTGCAGAGGCGGCCGCGGGCGCCCCTACACCGCCCCTGAGGATGCCGATGCCCCTGAGTCAGGAAGACGATGTTACGTCAGGAAGCAGGGAAGGAGCGTGCCTGCCGCGCCTCATGATGAGAACAGGCTCTGGCTTCTCTCTCTCGGCACTCCGTACGATGAGAGGCCATGCATCCCTGCTGCGCCTTCCGATCTTGATGAAGAGCTCATCCGGGACTGTCTCAGGAAAAGCAGAAGCCCTCTTGCCGGCAGTTCAGGAGAGAAAACGCTCAGGGAGCTTTCGGATGATCTTGATCTCCTGGAAGGGCTTCCAGGCGAGGAGAGGCCGCGGAACGCCGCCATACTCATGTTCGGAAAGGATCCGCAGAAGTATCTCCCGCAGGCAGTGATCAGGCTCATCAGCGTCCCGGATCCCGGAGACGGCAGGATAACGGAAAGGACTTTCTCCGGAACGCTGCCATGCCAGATCCGCTCCGCGCTCGCGCACATCAGGAATGCCCTCACGGAGATGGTGATCAAGCACAGTGACAGGGCCGAGGCTGACAGGATCTGGAACTTCCCGTACCCGGCCGCTGAGGAAATCCTCAGCTTCGCGGTCTGCTTCAGATCCTATGAGGCGGCTGAGCCGGTTGACGTAAGAATATCCGGAACTGAAATCAGGATAAGGTTCCCGGCCGGACCTGCGGCTGACTCTGCTGACGGAGAGGCAGGAGGCAGCCTCACCGGCAATATTCCGGAGAACAGGCGGATCCCCGAGCTCATGAGGGAGATGGGATTCGATGCAGCATGGAAGAGCGGGTTCCCCGGAGCTGCCGCAGCACTGAGGCACAACGGCTCGCCCCCGCTCCGCATCATGACTGACACCGGGCGCTCCAGCCTTACCGTCATTATCCCGGTGCACCGGAAATTCCTCACCGAAGCAATAAAGCGTGACGCCAGGTACCAGGAGAGGATCCTGTCAGCGCTCGGCAGCGGGAGCCTCCCGCTTACTGAAATCTCCGCGGCGATGGGATACCGCGGAATCAGCAAAAAGCTCAGTGACACTGTCAGGGCCATGACCGACGGAGGCACGCTTCAGCAATTCACCGGCCCGCAGAGGAGGCTTCTCTACAGAAAAATCTGAACCTGGTATGACAAGGAAGGACAAAGACGAACAAAGGCAGACAGTAACAGAGACTCCTGATGCTACGGTGCACGGTCACTATCATAAACTTACGGCATTTAAGACTGTATCAGTGTCTCTGCCTCCATAAACGATACGAATGATTGTAACCACTCGCCGGTCTTTGTCTACTTTGTAAAACACAGTGTAGCTGTCAACTGACATTTTGTGAGTATGTTTGCTTTTCCAGGGCTCCTTTTCTATCAGAACATACTTTTCAGGCATGAAGTCAAGTGATTTGATCATTTTCCTGATCCTGTTCACTTGTTTAGCCGCTGTTGCAGGAACACCAAGCTCAAAGGCGATATAAGCGTAAATACTCCGAATATCAGCTACGGCTTCAGGAGCGTAAGCCAGCTGATAAGTCTCTTCTATCACAGCTGGAACTCATCCTTTAACATTCTGTCGACCTCATCTGCAGTGTAGACCTTTCCTTCCTTTAATGATTCGAACCCCTTATTGAGCTCAGCATCAAGTTCTTCATCGCTCATGCCGCCAATAGCCGTCGGTTTTCTATAATGGAGATGAAGATCAAAAGGCAAACCGCGTGTGCGTACAATCTGACTGTAAAGCATTTGTATTGCACCTGATGGAGAGATACCGAGCTGACGCAGAATGTTTTCTGCTTTTTCTTTCAGAGAAGTGTCAATTCTTGCATAAACTGCTGTTGTGTTTGCCATAGTTATTCCCAATTCACAACTGCCTGCTGAAAACCAGAGGCACGAAACTGCACTCAGTTTCTGATATCTGTCATACGAGATTTTAGTGACATCCGCATGCAGACGCTTTGCCACGTAAAACTTTCTGCGAGCAAAACAAAGTTCACATCATGACGTATTATGCATAATAATGTTATTTGCAAGCAAATGCAAGCAATTGTTTTCTATAAAAGTCAGCTGGCATCGCATATTCTGACATTCGCGGTCTGCCACATATCAAACAAGGCATTAGAGCCGGTTGGCGTAAATTTTGAAATTCCCCGCAGGCCAGCAGCAGAACTCTGCTGACGGAGAGGCAGCATCACCGGCAATATTCCGGAGAACAGGCGGATCCCCGAGCTCCTGAGGGAGATGGGATTCGATGCAGCATGGAAGAGCGGGTTCCCTGGAGCTGCCGCAGCCCTGAGGCACAACGGCTCGCCCCCGCTCCGCATCATGACTGACACCGGGCGCTCCAGCCTTACCGTCATTATCCCGGTGCACCGGAAATTCATCACCGAAGCAATAAAGCGTGACGCCGGGTATCAGGAGAGGATCCTGTCAGCGCTCGGCAGCGGGAGCCTCCAGCTGACTGAAATTTCCGCTGCCATGTGGTATCTCGGCATCACGAAAAAGCTCAGTGAAACTGTCAGGGCCATGACCGACGGAGGCACGCTTCAGCAATTCACCGGCCCGCAGGGGAGGCTCATCTACAGAAAAATCTGAGCCTCCGCGGCCTACAGCACCCCGTCCTTACGGAGCTGCTCAAGGGCAGCGAGCGCCTCCTTGTGCCCGTTTTTCGCGGCCGTCATGAACCACCTCACCGCCTCGTCCCTGTCCTTCTCAATGCCCTGGCCGGTTGCGTAGCTCAGGGCCAGGTTGGTCTGTGCCATGGGGTTCCCGAGCTCCGCGGACTTCCTGAACCACCTCACTGCCTCCTCCTCGTCCTGATCAACTCCCTCCCCCATCAGGTAGGCGTAGCCGACGCTGTTCATGCCGTCGGTCCCGCCATGCTCCGCGGACATGCGGTACCACCTGAGCGCCTCCGCTTTATCCTGCTCCACGCCATAGCCGAGCTCGTAGAGGACGCCGATATTGTCCATGGCGGCAGTGCTGCCCTGTTCCGCAGCCTTCCTGAACCACCTCATGGCCTCATCGTAATCCTGATCCACACCTTTCCCGGAGCCGTACATGTTTCCGAGGGCAAGCTGCGCTCTGACGGATCCCCTCTCCGCAGCAAAGCGCAGAACAGGGACCCTGACCGCGATCCAGACAAGCTTCGCGATCACAAGGACTGCCACAGCATCAACCAAAGATACCCAGAATGACATTCAAAGCCTCCGTTAATGAAACCAAGTAAAAGACGCCATCAGGCGCTCCGTGAAATTCTCTTTCTGATCACCATGGAAACCTCCTCTGGCGTGAGGAGCCGATCCAATTCTCGACTCACCGGTATTGATGTCCATATATTTAAGGACGGCTTATGAATCTGTCAACTATTTATGATTGATTATGACCTGTTAATTACAACAAAATCGAGACTGACGGCTGATGCGGCAAAACCTTACGACCGGCATCATGAGGGTTTTGCGGCAAAATGTGCGGACTGCCGCAGAGCGGTATAAGCAAATGAATGCCAATGGCAGCAGGCAGCCCCGCCATGAAAAAGCACCGGTAAATATATTAGATCTGCAGGTGTCAGAATTCGGCAAGGAGCTCTTCAATCCTCAACGAATGGTCTCAGCCGTCCGGCGCGCCAGGGGTGGCGGAGCTTCCGGAGTGCCTTTGCCTCAATCTGGCGGATCCTCTCCCTGGAGACGCCGAACTCCCTACCAACTTCCTCAAGCGTGTGTTCACTGTAGGGCCCTATACCAAAGTGCATCATGAGCACCTTTGCCTCCCTCTGGTCAAACGAGTCTTCTTCCTCACATATGTAGTCCCTGTTGGTGTCTATGCCGAATTCCATCATGAGCACCTCTGCATCCCTCGGGGTAAGCGAGGCGAGCGCGCTATTGATGTTCTCCTTCAGGCTGTCGGCGGTAACGATTTCGTCAGGAAGCGTCATGCTGCTGTCCTCAATGAAATTACCGAGAGGCGAGTCCAGGTCAGCATCATTGAATAGAAGCCCAGCCGGAATTGGATTATCAGGTTCATTCAGCAGTTCACGTACAGGCGTATCCAGCGATACAGGCTCATTGGCAATCCTGAGGAGATTTCGTATTTTCTCCTCAGACATCCACATCTTCTGCGAGAGTTCCTTCGGAGTCGGATCGCGGCCCAAGTCCTGCAACATCCGTATGGAGACACGGTTGAGCTTGTTGATGGTCTCAATCATGTGCACCGGGATCCTGATGGTTCTTGCCTGATCCGCAATAGCGCGGGTGATGGCCTGCCTTATCCACCAGGTGGCGTAGGTCGAGAACTTGTAGCCCCTACGGTACTCGAACTTGTCGACCGCCTTCATGAGGCCGATGTTGCCTTCCTGAATGAGATCAAGGAACTGCAGGCCGCGGTTGGTGTATTTCTTCGCGATGAAGATCACGAGGCGGAGGTTGGCCTTGATTATCTTCTCCTTGGCGAGCCTAGCGAGGCTCCAGCCGCGGTTCATGTTCACCGAGATATTCTTGATGTCGTAGATCGATATTTCTATCTCGTTCTCGATGTCGCGCAGCCTGTCCATGGCCTTCTCGAGCTCGCGGAGTTTTTCCCTGAGATCGGCAGCGAATGGCCTGCCGCATTCGATGGCCTCCAAAATCCATCTGGCGAACATCTTGCTGCTGCAGCTTGCCTGGCTTAAGTCGTGCGTGTTGCAGTACCTGCTGAACTCCTCCTTCGTCATCTGGAAGGCATACATGCAGCTGTAGCGCATCAGGATCTCCTGATCCTTGATCCTCTTCACAATGTCGCGGATATTGCGGATGAGCTGAGTGAACTGTCTTGGGGCCAGCCTGAACTGGCAGAAAAGCGCGCCGAGCTTTTTTATCATGTTTTCTGATGCCTGCTTGCCGCGGCCGTACTTCTCTATGGCGCGGGCAGTCCTGTCAGAAAGCTTCCTGAGTTTCGAGAACATGATGAATGCAAGCTCAGGATCCGGACCGCTCTCTTCCTCGTCATCATCAGGAAATGCGTCCAGCTCATCATACTCATCGCCGGAGCCTTCATTCACACCATAGCCGTAGCCTTCGCTGCTCTGCATCTTTGTCATGTTCTTAAGCAGATCTGCGTTCTTCTCGCGCTCCTCGTCGGTAAGGACCAGCTTCTCGCCGTTCTCGTCCGTGAACCCTGTGACAATCTCGCAGAGGCGTAGATTGCCTTTCAGACACTCGTCATAGAGATTCAGGAGGTAGTAGATTGCCTGAGGGTAGCCAGAGACCGAGCTTTGGACCATGTGTGTCCCTTCCTCGATGCGCTTCGCGATGTCGATCTCCTCGCTCCTGGTGAGGAGGGGCACAGTGCCCATCTCGCGCATGTACATCCTGACGGGATCGGTGGTGTGTCCGCTCTCGGGCACGACCTGCTGGATTTCCTCGGTGGTGTTGGAGCTTGCGACCACCCCGGTGTCATAGAGCAGCTGCTCGTCCTCGACCTCGGAGTCCTCGCAGACCCTGATGCCGATGCTCTCCATCAGCTGGACTATGTCGCCGAGCTGCTCGGGGTCAATGGAACTCGGGAGCGCGTCTGCGATCTGGTTGAAGGTGAGGAATCCCTGCTCGCGTCCTTTTTGTGCAAGGAGGGTTACAGATGTCTGGCTCCTATACTGACTGTTCGTCTCTTCCTGCATAAGGCTTGCTACTCCATTGCGGTCAGAAGTGACAGGATGACGGCTGATTCTATTTCCCTGCCTCACACGAAACATGTGAAAAACAATACGGTCTTTTCCGTATCAGCAGATCCTGCATGAGTCAGGGCTATGAGTTAGCATGGCTCATGCAGGGAATCAGTCATCTTTAGAATGGCGGATGGCCGCAATCAGACGATAAAATCTGCCAAAGCAAAGGCACTGTTCCGGGAACACGTATCGGCAGAGAGCAGCTTTCAGTTCTCTTTTCCTTTGTTCGCAGAGGGACATTCCGACACAGTGCTGCCGTCAGTCGCCTTACCGTCTTCTGCCAGAGAAGCATCTGAGTTCTGCCCGTCAGGAGCCTTTTTACAGGCGTTCTCCTCCGTGGCGCTGTCTTTTCCGGCATCATGCCCGCAGATTTTCTC
>ONIT01000114.1 GCA_900317945.1 uncultured Pseudomonadota bacterium | reverse complement strand
TTACTCCGACCACCTTGCGATTCGCTGACTCTTCCCTCCAGCGGGCGAGTTCGGGACTTTCACCCTATAGTCAATGCTCATGCCGAGCACACCAAAAAAATGAGCGCCGCAAGGCGCCCATTATACCAGTCCGGCAGCTCTATATCTAAGCGGCTGCGGCTTATTACCTGTCGTTTGCCAGGATGTCCATGAACTCTGAGCCGACGGCCGCGGAATAGAGCCTGTCCTGGTCCACGAAATACACGGCAAACTTGGGACAGAACGAGAGTCCTGCGGAATTGCCGCCTATCACCATGCAGGCAAGCTTGCCGTCAGTCTCAGCACGGAGAACAATGAACTCAACAGTGCCTGAATACGCGCCAGTCAGGCTTCCGCGGACAATGCTCCCTGCCTTGAAGCGGCTGCCGGATTCATTTCTCTTAACGAGCACGCTGCTGAGATCCTGCGCGGTATGGATGAAGTGCTCTGCGGTAAGCGCGTTTAGCGCCACCTGGTGATGCTCCAGAAAGTCATAGGGATGATCGCTCAGGCACTCGCGGAAATGATAGAAATACATGCTGTCATCGGCGCTGAACTCAAAAGGCTTGGAAAGCGCGCGGTCTATCTGGCTCTCACGGTAAGCAGAATAAAACTTGTAGCCGTCGTTGATCCTAAGCGCGATCTTGCCATTCTCAACGAACCATTTCCAGTTTTTATCAACCTTGACGCACTTAAGACTCATAGACGCATTCTCGTTATTATTCTTACATTTTACAGCGTTAGCTGATTATCTCATAACCAGCGGATCAAACAACTTATCCAAAAAAAATTTTTTGCATTGTGTAGCAAAAAATTTTTTACTTCAATTCTCGCAGAATTTTTTTGACAATTCCCGGTCCACGGTAGATCAGAGAGCTGAAAATTTCCACCAGCGAGGCGCCAGCCTCAATTTTTTCCTTCGCGTCAGCGCCGGAAAAAACTCCGCCCACGCCGATTATAGGAATTTTTTTCTGCAGGTGCCCGTCAAGTATCCTGATGGCCTCAGTGCTCATGTCCCGGAGCGCTGCCCCGCTGAGGCCGCCCTTCTCCGAGGAGAGCGGATTGCCCGAAACCCTGTCCCTGGTTGTAGTGGTGTTGGTGGCGATAACGGCGTCTGCCCCGCACTCAGCGATTACGTCAGCGGCGGCGAGAAGAGCGTCCTTCGGGAGATCCGGTGAGATCTTGACGGCGACCGGCACCTTCCTGCCCTTCTCAGCGGCGAGAGCGTCGCGCTCCGAGAGGATCTGCGTGAGAAGCGGCTTCAGGGATCCTGCGTCCTGCAGCTTCACAAGCCCCGGGGTATTGGGGCAGGAGACATTCACCGTAACATAGTCTGCGGAGTCATAGACGGTCCTGAGGCACTCGGCGTAGTCATCTCCCGCCTTCTCGAGGGGAGTCGTGTTGTTGCGCCCGATGTTTATGCCCAGGATGCCCTTATAGCGCCGCCCGGCAACGTTCTGCACCAAATTGGCCGCGCCGTGGTTGTTGAAGCCCATGCGGTTGATGATGCTCTGCTCCTTTATAAGGCGGAAGAGCCGAGGCCTGGGGTTCCCGGGCTGCGCAGAGGGCGTAACCGTCCCGGTCTCGATGAAGCCGAAGCCCAGCGCGCCGAAGGCGTCAACCGCCTCGCCGTTCTTGTCGAGCCCCGCGGCAAGCCCCAGACGGTTGGGGAACTTAAGGCCCATGACCTCGACCGGATCCTGGGGAACTGAGTTCAGGAACGCCCTGCCGAAGCCCAGCGCCTGTGCCGCGGACATCATCGACATGGTAAGGTGATGGGCCGTTTCCGCGTCAAGGCAGAACAGCGCCGGCCTTATTACATGCTCATACAACATAGCCGCTATCCCCTCCGAGCCTCTCAAGATCCACAAAGCGGTTCTGATCATCTGTCGTCAGGCGGAACGAGCCGTGAAGCCCGTCCCTCGTGACAAAGTTCCTGAACCGCATGGCGGGGAGCTCAATCCTGAGCCCCTCCGATGTGGTTACCATGATGTTCCGCGCTGCCCCGCTGTAGATCAGCCTGATCTGATCCGCGTCAAAGTCAGCCGTGAATTCGTATGTCCTCACCAGTCACCCGTCAGCCGGCCAGCGCGTTCTTGATCTTCTCGTAAAGATCAGGCGAGATGTTCTTCATGTTCTGCATCTTCTCGAGGCGCGAGCGGATCATCTCCTGCCTCCTGCTGTCGAGCCTCCGGAAGAACATCCACGGAGTGAAGATCCTCGCTCCGGTCTGCGGGTTGATGTCGTTGAGCTTCTCCATGACCTCGGTCATGAAGTCATAGCCGCTTCCCGAAATCTCGTTGAAGGCATAGGGGTTCGCCATGATGAATGTTCCGGCAAGAGCCCTGACGCGGTTCGGGTTGTCCCATCTGAAGTCAGGCGAGGTCTCCATAAGCTTTCTGACCTTGCTGAGGGTATCCTCTGCCGCGACGCCTGCGACAATCCTGAAGCAGTTGTCCATGACGAGGCCGTTGCCCTTCCACTTTTCGGAGAAGTCGCGGATCAGGTCGTCAGCGCAGGCAAGCCTGAGGTTGGCGGCAGTCCTCATCGCGGCAAGCGTGTCGGTCATGTTGTCAGACTCGCGGTACTGCTTCTGCGCAATGGTGCTGCCGAATGACGGATCGTCAACGGCAAGATACCCGAGAGCGCAGTTTGCGATGGCGCGGTGCCCGGCATCCTCAAGGTTCCACTCATAGGGCTTCGTGAGGTGGTTGCTGCGGTAGCAGGCCAGCCACTCGTCAAAGAGCTCATGCGCGAGCTCTGCGGCAAGGTGCTGCCTCACCGCATGCACTGCGTCAGTGTCAATAGTGTCAAGGTAGGAGCCCATCTCCTGCTCGGTCGGGAGGCGGAGGATCTCGGCAAGGAGCTGTTTGTCGGTCTTCTCATCCGAGAGGAGGCTCCTCATTGCGGCGACGATGTCCGACGCAGGAGAGAGCTGCCTGTTCTCTGCGGCGTTCTTCACGTTCTCCCTTACGTAGGACTTGAAGAGATCTACTGCCGCGAACTTCCTGGTGCAGGGATCATCGGAGTAGCGGACCAGGGTCAGGAGGTCGTCAGAGGTGCGCTCCGCGTCAAGGATAACCGGCGCGCTGAAATCGTCAAGCCAGGAGCAGACCGGCCTCTCGGGCAGATCCTCGAACACGAGGTCGGCATGAGCCTTATCGAACAGGAGAACGCCGTCATGGTAGGCTCCGGAGGACTCCTTTATAGGAAGCTTGCCGCCGTTCCTTGAGATGAAGGAGATCCTGAGCGGCAGCACCAGGGGCTGCTTCTCGGGCTGCTTCCTGTCCGGAGGAGTCATCTGGTCAAGCGATACGTAAAGCTTCTTCTCCTTCGAGTCATATCTGCTCCTTACCTTGAGGCGCGGAGTGCCCGACTGGCTGAACCAGCGGGAGAAGTCGGTGAGGTCGATGCCGGAGGCGTCGCTCATCGCCTTCAGGATATCGTCGCAGGTCGCGCAGCCGCAGTCAAAGCGGCTGATGTAGAGCTTCATGCCCTTCTGGAACTTCTCCTCGCCGAGGATGGTATGGAGCATGCGGAACACCTCAGCGCCCTTGTCATAGACAGTTACGGTGTAGAAGTTGTTCATCTCCATCACGTAGTCAGGGCGGATCGGGTGGGTCATCGGGCCGGCGTCCTCATCGAACTGAGGCCCTGTGATGACGCGCACTGCCTCGAGCCTCTTCATCGGGCGGGACTCGACATCGCTTGAGAACTCCTGATCGCGGAAGACAGTAAGCCCTTCCTTCAGGCAGAGCTGGAACCAGTCGCGGAGCGTTACCCTGTCGCCGGTCCAGTTGTGGAAGTACTCGTGGCCGATGACGCCCTCGATGTTGAAGAAGTCGAAGTCGGTGGCAGTCCTCGGATCCGCGAGCGTATCCCTGGAGTTGAAGACGTTGAGCCCCTTGTTCTCCATCGCGCCCATGTTGTAGAAGTCGACGCAGACAATCTGGTAGAGCTCGAGATCGTACTCGAAGCCGAAGCGGTCCTCATCCCACTTCATGGCCTTCTTGAGGCTCGCGATGGCATGGAGGCCGCGGTCATGATCGCCGACGTTGACATAGAGCTCAAGGTCGACGTGCTTTCCCGACTTCGTGGTGAAGGTGTCGCGTACAATGTCGAACTTGCCTGCGATCAGGGCATAGAGGTAGCAGGGCATGGCCATCGGCATCTCGCGGACCACGTAGTGGCGACCGCCGGGGAGCTTGCCGCTTTCCTTCCTGTTGCCGTTCACCAGGAGATAGGGATACTCCGCCTCGTCAGCCTCAACCCTGCTCGTGAACCGGCAGCTGATGTCAGGGCGGTCAAGGAAATAGGTGATGTGCCTGAATCCCTGCGCCTCGTTCTGCGAGCAGAAATGCCCCTCGGACATGTAGAGGCCCTCGAAGGAGGTGTTGCTCTTCGGGGAGATGTAGTTGACGATCTCGAGGGTGAAGTCATCAGGAACGTTCCTGACGGTAAGGCTCACGTCATCTGCCGTATAGTCAGCTGGGCTGCCGTTGACGAGCACTGACTCAAGCCTCAGGTCCTCGCCGTCAAGCACCAGATCCTTTCCGCCGCCGGGGCTGCGCTTCACATGGGATACCTGCTTTACCCTGGTATTCTCCGGATCAAGCTGAAAATCGAGGCTGCACTCCGGAATGGTGAACTCGGGAGCCCTGTAGTCAAGACGGTACTTTGCCTCTTTAAGCTTATTGACGGTCATATCTTCCTCTTTTTTCAACTCACATGAACAGAACCGCCCTGGCGGCACGGACTGCCGTCAGGGGCGCGTTCCGGCGGCGGCCCGCGCCGCGCTCTTCCTTCCGGAGTGCTGCGGGAAGGCTGTTATTTTGCCTTATGGCTTTCAGCAGGAACAGCAGCGTCAGCCTTTTTTGCATCGCCCCTGCCCACAGGAGCGGCGCTGTAGGCCTTTCCGGCCGCGTCGACCTTCTCCAGGGAGGCAAGATCCGAGGTGATGTTCACTGCCTCGTCAAGATAGCCGTCAGGCATCTCGAGATCAAGAGGCAGATCGGAAAGCTTCTTTATCGCGGGCTTGCCGAGGACCTTGAGCCTGGCGTTGGCCTTCTCAAGCTCCCAGACCTCGCTCTCATCGCGGATCTTCTTGAGCTCGGCGAAGTCAAGCGGGGCGGTTTTCTCGGCCGCGACCTTCTGCATGTTCACGAAGTCCTTCCTTGCGAATACGAACTCCTGCTCGTTCTCGGCGCGCTCGTCATGCTTTTTGCTGAGCGCGGAGACGATCTCCGGGGTAACCATGCCGAGGTCATGATAGTTGCCGGCACGGATCTGATCCCACTCGAGCGCGTTCGGCAGCTCGCTCTCGCCAACGACGGCAGGATCAACCTTCGGCGGGAAGGCGATGTCAGGCTTCACGCCGCGGTTCTGGGTCGAGCCGCCGTTGACGCGGTAGAACTTGCCGATGGTAAAGGTGATGCTCCCCAGATCGCGGTCGTAGAGATCATAGATCCGGTCAAGCGCCCTGCTCTGCTGCACCGTGCCCTTGCCGAAGGAGTTCTCGCCCACGATCACTCCCCTGCCGTAATCAGCCATTGCCGCAGCGAAAATCTCCGATGCGGATGCGCTAAAGCGGTTGATGAGCACGGTAAGCGGTCCTGCGTACTGGATTGACGGATCGATGTCAGTCTCGCTTTCTATGCGGTGGTTGACGTCCGCAATCTGCACGACGTCGCCCGTGGAGAAGAAGAGCCCGGAGGTCAGTGTCGCCTCGGTGAGGAGACCGCCTCCGTTGTTCCTGAGATCGATCACCAGGCCCTCGATGCCCTGGGCCTTCAGGCTGTCAATCTCCTTCTTCACGTCGGAGTGGAGGTTGGTGTAGAAGCTCGGGATCTTGATGACTCCGATCTTACGTCCGTCATAGGAGGTCTTGACGCTGCCCTTGGCCGCCTGATCCTCCAGGCGGATCTCGTCCCTCACGATGTCTGCCCAGAACGTCCTGCTGCCTGAGCCTGTGCCGCGCTGGATCTGAAGCCTCGCGTGCGAGCCCTTCTGGCCCCTGATGTAGGTGACGGCCATGTCGATCCTCATGCCGACCAGATCGGTAACCTTCCCGTGATCGTCCTTGGCGGCGACAATCCGGTCATTGACCGCGAGCTGCCCGCTCTTCTCTGCGGGGCCGCCCGGCACAAGCTTGAGAACGGTGACGTACTCGTCCTTGACGGTAAGAGTCGCGCCGATGCCCTCAAGCTTGAGGTTCATCTCGTTGTTGAACTCCTCGGCAGCCTTGGGCGCCATGTAGTTCGTATGGGGATCCATCTCGGCGGAGAAGGCGTTCTCTATAGCGGAGAACGCGTCATCGTCATTTACCTGAGAGAGGAATGAAATGTAGTTGCGGTAGCGGCGGCGGAGCAGATCGGCAGCCTTCTTCTCGTCGTTCCCGTCAAGCATGAGAAGCTCAAGCTCGTACTGTACGCGGTTCCTCCACAGGCGGTCGTACTCGGCGCGGTCCGCGGGCCACTCGCTCTTGCTGCGGTCGAAGACATAGCTCTCCTTTGAGCTCATGTCGAACTTCCCGTCAAGGAGCGAGATCGCGTAGTTCCAGCGCTCAAGCTTGCGCGCCGTATAGGTGTTGTAGATGCCGAAGCCAAAGCCCAGGCTGCAGTCATCAAGCAGGGAGAGCATGTCTGCGGATCTCTTCCTGAAGCTCTCAACGTCACTCTTCAGGAAGATCATCCGTGTGGAGTCGAGGCTGTCGATATAGCGGTCCAGGACCTTGTCGGCGAAGGCCTGATCGAGCTTTATCACCCTGAGGTGGCTTCCAGTGTAGAAATTCCGGACTCTCTTGCAGGCTACGATCTGCTGCGGCTCTGCCTGCAGGAGCTTCACGCCGCTCCCGGCGGCCGGCTCAGCGCCGGCCGCAAGGGCATGAAGCGGGAAAGGAACAACGGCAGCCAGGAGAGCGGCCGCCAGGACGTTTATGACTGTCTTTCTGCTTTCACGCATTACTTTTACTCGACCGAAACTCTCTCGCCAGGGATCTTGACAGACATGCCGCTTGCGAGATCAACGCTGACCTCGCCGCTTGACAGGAACACCTCGCTGACAGTTCCGTCAACGAACGAGCTTCCGGTGCTGATCTTGACCCTGTCCCCCTTTCCGAGCGAGGCAAGATCTGCCAGCCTGTAGGAGGCCTTCTGCTTTTCAAAAAGCTCTTTCTGCTCCTGCTCGCGGGCCTGCTCCTTTTCGGAGGCCTCTGCCCTGGCGCGGCGCGCTCCTTCATCTCTCCCGCGCTGCCCGTTCCCGGCATGATCGCGACGGCGCTGGCCGAAGCCGCCCTTCGGGCCCCTGCCCTGTCCGGCAAAGCGCCTTTTCTGGCGCTGCTGCTCGCCGCTGCCCTTCTCACCGCCGTTTCCGGCGCCTTCGCTTCCTTCCTCTGCGGCACCGGAGGCGGCAAGCCTCGCGGCCCTCCTGGCAGCGGCAAGGGCACGGCGCTCTGCGGCGGCCTCAGGATGCTCGTTCTCGAACTTCTCGCGGCTCGCGCGGAGGCGCTCGGCAGCGTACCTCGCCTCCTCATCGCCTACGGCAGAAGCCTCATTTCCGTCGAGATCGATGCGCGCTGCGCCCGGCTTCTCGGCCCTGAGGTAGGCCCACCATGCCGTATACATGCCAAGGCCGGCCCTCAGCGCGGTCTTGGTGTAGGGACAGTCCTCAGACTTGGCCGCCATGATGTCCTCGAGGATGCCGATCTTGAGAGGCCGGCATGCCCTGGCGTCAGACGTGAAACATTTGGGGAAAGTCCTGACCAGATAGGCGATGATGTCCCGTGGCTTGTATTGCTTCTGATTTTCCGTAGTGCTGTTCATAGTTGCTTGTGGACGGAACGCCCTGTCCGAGCCTGCCGCCGCTTAGAGAAAAATACCCGCCGGAGCAGCCGCAATCCCGGCGCTCCGAACTCCTTCCCGTCCGGACCGCAATCAGGCCGTGCCGGGGTTTTGCCATTATACAACAAGAAAGCACCCGCTCCCCTGTTTTTTACTGCACGGCGCTCAGTTTTCATCCGGCAGAGAGCCAGGGCGAACGCATGAACCCCGCTTCAGTTGGGTCATAGCAGGCCGAGAGCACAGCACAGGCATTCAAGCCCGACCAGCGGATCTTCACAGCGCTGCAT
>ONIT01000116.1 GCA_900317945.1 uncultured Pseudomonadota bacterium | reverse complement strand
GCGCTCGTCTATGACCAGAGATACCGAAACGATAGGCAGTGAGAACCTTCCCTCTTTCGACGGGCCGCGCATCCTGAGGAACTCTTCCTCATTCTCCTCCACAGCCTGCTGCAGTGCTTCAGCGTAGTCCTTTGAGGCAAGGATTTTCTCAGCTGCTTCGGCTGACACTCCGCCGGAGATGAGAGCGTCCCTCGTCTTCTGTATGTACTTCCGGATAAACTGCTCCCGGTCATCTGAGTCAGTCTCGAAGTAGCAGTTCGTGCAGTCAAAGAAGACCATCTTCGGGCCGTCAGCGGAAAGGGTGCCGGCGCCCTTATCGTTCGTGTAGTATGAGCTTTTGACCGCGTGGGTCATAATCTCCTCTCTGAATGCATCGAAGTAATCGAGCGCCTCATAAACGTTGTCCAGACTGACACCTTCAATCGGATTGCAGAGCCATGTGCTCTGGTCCTTCCATGCCCTCAGGTAAGCCCCGGGAGCCAGGATCTTGTGGGCGACAAAATAGAACAGCAGCTTTGAGAGCGAGTAAGCCTTAACCTCGGTATGCCTGTCCTGAAGGTACCAGAGCTTGTAGTTCAGTCCCAGCTTGTCCCATATTGGCTTCAGAATCAGATGGCCGTAATGCAGCAGCGGAACCTTGTTGAAATTTGTTTTGTTCTCAGAGTCCACCCTGACTGACTCGACCAGCTCTCTCAGAGAATTTTCCTGGATAAGCTTCTGAGCCAGCTTCCTTTCCCGGAGAGGCTGCTGATACTGCGCGTAAATCGCCTCCAGCTCATCTTTGGGAATGCTGCTGATTTTGCCGAAGCTTTTGACGGTCTTCTTTACCCGTTTGCCATTCTCATCACGGCTGTTCTCGGTCAGGTACAGATACTCGTTGCCTTTTGGGCCTCTTTTCATCAAAAACATGGCAGCCTCAGAGCTATTTAAACCCATTGTAACCCTATCATTAAAAAATCAGATAAGGCCTCAGACCAGTCGTGGCAAGGGTTTCAGAGGGATTAGTGGGTGCTCAAAGTGCTAAATACAGGTCTTAGGTTTCAGGCTCTATGAATCTCAGAATCACGGACCATCCCGGTCTCAGAAAATTCCTCACGGCAGTTCTGTTTTTTGCGGCAGTCATGCTCCTGATGTTCTTCCGCAACCCGAGGATTTTTACCGATCCTGAGCCCTTTTGGGAGGACATGTCGATTTTCCTCGCGCAGGAGTATATTACCGGCTTTCCGGATACGCTCCTCATCACCCACTCAGGCTACCTGCATGTCATCCCGAGGATTGTCGCCTGGATAGGGCTTTGTTTCGGTCTCTCCCACGCGATGGCGGTGATGAACCTCATAGTGCTCTTCTTCAAGGCGCTCACCGCCTGGCTGGTGTTCAGCTCCAAGGAGATAGGCTCCGCCTTCATCAGGTGCTCGCTCTCTGCCTACCTCGTGCTGCTGCCGTTTCCCACTGAGGTTTACAACAATATCACGAACCTGCAGTGGTGGCTCATCGGCCTCATGGCTATGCTGATCATCAGGCGGGAGACCTCAGCCTGGGGCCTGCTCTTCTCCTGCGTCCTCCTCCTGCTTTCGGGGCTCAGCGGCGTGAACTCCATACTCTTCGCCGTTCCCTGCGCCTGCCTTGCCGTCATGGTGAGGAGCAGGGACTGCATTGTCAAATGCGCCCTGGTGATTGCCTGCGCCATAGTGCAGTTCTATTTCCTAACAGAGTCGCCCAGAATTACCGGGATCCGCTACGCGGGCGAATTCATCGACATAATTGATCAGTTCGTGAACCGCTGCGTCTACTACACGCTCGTGAACAACTTCTCGAGGAGCTTCCTCAACTTTTTCGTCTTCATTGCCTATCTGGCGCTCGTCGCCTTCAATCTCTGGCATTACCGCAGGAAGCCCGCGGTCTGGTTCTTCTTCCTCTTTGCCCTGGCTTATCTCGCCTCCATCTACTACAACTTCGTCGAGAGGCTTGTAGAGTTTGAGGGGACATTCATCTATGGCTTCTCGCGTGAGAGGTATTTTGTCTTCCCCAGGGTCTGCACTATGCTCCTCATGCTCTCATCGCTCAATATCCTTATTGACTTCCTCCTCCGGAACAGGGCGGCGAAAGTCCTGAATGGAGTGAAGGCAGCGGTATTTGCGGCGCTCTGCCTCGCCATGCTTCCGCATTACACCGTGGGGTTTCCGTTCCACAACCAGTGGGATGACGACGTCAGGAAGTTTGAGGCGGCGAAGTCCGGCGAGACCGTCCACTTCAATTACGAGTCGGACTGCGGCTGCAACATTGAAGGCACCTGCTACATCTGCGATCTGACGAAGAAATAACGGCACGTGGAGCAGTAAGTCAGGATGGCAGGATTGTTCAGTAACTTCGGAACGAGGGGCAGTGCGCTTTCGCTCGGCCTTTCCATCGCGCTCTTTGTCATCCTGACATCTGCCGTGAGCCTCATCCTCTGGGAGTCCACCAAATACCGTCCGTCAGGCTCCTCCGCCTCGTCCTACAGCCTGAGGCTCGAGGCCAGCAACGAGGGAGAGTTCAGGGACACCTACAGCTTTGTCCAGAGCTGCATCATGTCGGAGAGCGGTTCCCCCTGCCTCCCGAAAAGCACCGCCGCCGCGGTCTATCCCGGGATCTTCTCCTCGGTGAGCCTGCCTGCCGACGTGAAGCCCGGGAGGTACCGCGGCATCAGGGTGCAGATCGCGGGAGCCCATGGCAGGTCCCTGAAAGTGAGGTCCATAACCCTTGAGGGCAGAAAGCTTTTCGACGGGCGCGGCGCGCTCCCCTTCCGGAATACCAAGGGGCTCAGCGTGAGGTCTGACCGCAGGGGAGGCTTTGCGGTCCTTGAAATCCAATCAGACAGTGCGTCATTTGATCTGGACTGCAGCTTCAGCGTGCGCGGCGCGCCTCCCGCTCCGGTAAGGTATACCGGCGCGGTGCTTGCCGCGGTAGCCTTTGCCGCCACGATCCTTCTTCTCTCAGTCATCGGGGCTGCGTCCCGCAGCGGGAAGAGGAGCTTGGGAGAGCGAAGGCCGGGGGCCGGGCGGATCGCGGGGCGGCTCAGCATCTGCGCCATCATCTTCTATCTTCTCCTCTCTGTCATCCTTGCCGCGGGGCAGCTCTTCCTCAGCAATGAGCTTGCGGTCTCAGGAGCGAGCGGCAGGACGGAGCGCTTCATGGCGGAGGTTTCCGGAGCGGCGGATTTCAGGTATGTCTCGGGAACAGCGTCCTTCTACAGCGCCGGAGAGACCTCTCTCAGGATCCCGAGGAGGTTCTCCGCTGTAAGGATTTCAGTGCCGGGGGATGGAAGTTCCGCAGACTTCAGCGTCTCGGCGCGGGGCGGCAGCTGCTCGCTCCGGAACGGCGTGCTCTCGGCAGAGGGCTCGCTTTCCTGCCATGCTGACGAAAGGGGGAGGCTCAGCCTTGACTTCGGCGGCCTTAGGAGCTCTTTATCGAACTCCGTTCCGGCCGTCTATACGGTTCTCCTTGTCCTCGGTGTGATGTTCGTCGCACTGCGGCTCCTCCGCTTCGGCTCGGCCGTGCGCCTCCTTCTGGTAATCATCATGGTCTCCGCCTATCTCACGGGCGAGATTGCCATGAACGTCGAGTCAGGCAACGTGGTCTTCTACCGGAGCTACCTGCAGCTTCTCCCCGAGGTCGCCCTCCGGAACATCTCGCTCATCATCTTCATATTCCTCCTCTCGGAGCTTTCCTTCAGCCACGGCTTCATCTGCTCCGGGACGTTCCTTGAGGTCCTGCTCCTCGTCATCGCCTATGTCGGCACGGACTGGGGAGTGTTCCAGAACTTCGGCGTAAGGCCCGACATCGGCACCATGCTGAGCCACAGCGGCGCGGGAGTCGGGACAGTCCTCGCCTTTGCCAGCACATTCTTCAGGACTTCGCACGCCTCACTGATGGTTCTCGTGATGCTCGCCTGCTGGTCCGTGATGCTCTTCTCCGTGAGGCTCCGGAAGGACCGGCCGCTCAGGATTTACCTTGTCCTTGCGATCCTCATCAACTGCGTGCCCTTCCTCAAGGTCTACGAGAACTTCTATACGGGCAGCGCCTTTGAGCTCAGGAAGGACATCTTCGACATCCAGGGCAGCGCCATCTGGCATGAGAGGTTCTACTATACGGAGGCCTTCCCGGAGTGGGACTGGAAGCCTCATGAGGAGGAGATTGAGGGCCTCGGACGGAGGAAGAATGTGGTCATACTCCTCGTGGAGTCGCTTGCTGATGTGTACTCGGAGTATTTCAGCGGGCTCAAGGGCTGCATGCCGGAGATTGACCGGCTTGCGGAGGAGAATGCCTCGTTCCTCAACTACCACTCGACCGGCATGGAGACCACTCCAGCGACCTACTCCGTACTCACAGGGAAAATCATGTTCTCCGACCTTGACCGTGACGAACCGGATCCCCGGTTTGAGTACGGCGATGCGCTGCCCAGAGTCATGGCAAAGGCAGGCTATGCAACGTCGGTGATCTACTCCTCGGAGAATTTCGGCGGGCTAGATGACGTCTATAAAAAGAGCGGCTTCGGGCATTTTCACGGGAACTCCGATCCTGCCTGGAAAGGGGTGAAGCGCTACCACTTCAGGTCGGTTGCTGACGGAATTCTCCTGCGCCATGCGTCAGAGCTTATCAGGGAGTCTCAGAATGGAGGAAAGCCGTTCCTCACCCTGATCATGACATCATCGAGCCACTCACCCTTCCTCAATCCCGAGACCGGAAAGACCGGCTATTGTGAGGTCATGCCATATGTTGACCGTGAAATCAGCCTGTTCGTAAGGCGTCTTGAGGAAAGCGGCTTCTTTGCAAACGGCACGCTCGTCATAACAGGTGACCACCATCCTCCGATCCGCGGCTTTGAGCCCGGTGAGGTCGCGAGATACGGTGAGGACTTGAACCGCGTTCCGCTCATCATCATAGACCGTGACATCGGGAAGCGGAGGTTCATGAACGTGTTCGGGCATGACTCCCTCAGGGCGATAGTAGAGTACCTGAACCTGCCCAGAGTCAGAAAGTACGGCTATCAGCTCATCCCCATGAGGAAGGAGGAGGAGAGACGGAGCGTTACGGTCCTCTGCCCGATGATCTTCCAGAACAGCTACCTGGGCGGCATCAGGGTAAGCGGCCCCAATGGCGAGCAGGGCGTCTATGAGGCGAAGGGCGACCGCTCGGAGTTCGCCTCGCGCTTCCTCTCGCCGGATCTTGAGCGGGAGGTTGCAGGGCGCGTCAAGTGGCTGAAGCGTGAGGAATAGCGCCGCGGTGATAATCCGCGCTTTTCCCTCCCATAAATAAGTGGTACCATCCACACCTGAGTGTAGTCTGCAGATCCGGAGCCTCTGAGCCCTTCTGCGGCGCTCCCGGATTTTCTCCTGCGGCATCCCGATGCGGTGAGAGTACCGCGCGCCGGATTTGAAAAGGATGGATTTTACCCTATGATGAAACCTGTCAGATCCGGAAGAACCGCGCTCATTTTCTCCCTGCTCTTCCTCCTCTTCACAGCGGCGCTCAGCACCGTTCTCTACCAGACTACAAAGTCCAATCCCTCAGGCACGGAGCTCTCCTCCTATACGCTCAGAATTGAGGCGGGTAAGCCCACGAGCCTCAAGAGCCAGTACACCTTCACCGTGAGCTGCATATTCTCCGAGAGCGGTGCGCCATGCCAGGAGAAAAGCTCGCAGGCGACGGTCTACCCCGGGATCTTCTCCACCATAACGCTCAGCGCTCCGGCGCGCTCCGGCAGCTACCGCGGCATAAGGGTCGAGCTCCTTGGGCACCGCGGCAATCCCCTCCAGATCCGCTCGGTGATGCTGCAGGATGAGAGGATTTTTGACGGGCGGGACATCTCGGTATTCAGGAACCCGCAGGGGCTCACTGTATCGCAGGACAGCACCTCAGGGCTCGCGCTCCTGGAGCTTACGTCGGACATGGCGAGCTTTGAGCTCGACGCTGGCTTCACGGTAGAGGGAGCTCCGGCAGCCGCCATCAAGTATACGAGCGCGGTGATGGCCGCAGTGCTCTTCATCTCCGGAGTCCTGATCCTCTCGGTGTTCGGCGCCTCGTCAGGGCGGGGCGTCAGGCACCGGAGGCACAGAGGGGCGGGAGCGATCCTCAGGAGGATGAGCCTCGCCTGGATCTCCTTCTCTATGCTCATGGCCGTCGCATTTGCCCTGGGGCAGCTCTTCATCAGCAATGAGATTTCCGTATCATCGGGGAGCGTGGAGCCGGAGCGCTTCCAGGCCGAGGTCTCCGACACGCCTGACTTCAGCTACGCCGCCGGCAGCTCTGCCTTCTACAGCCTCGGTGAGACCGCGCTCCGCATCCCGGCAAGGTTCCAGGATGTGAGGATTACGGGTCCCGAGGGCTCAGCGCAGGGAGGTGGCTTCAGGATAAGCTCCCGGGACGGAAGCTGCGAGATAAGGGACGGAGTCCTCTCCTCGCATGGGAGCATCTCCTGCGCGGCGGACAGAGAGGGGAGGCTGCAGCTTGATTTCGGCGGGCTCCGTGGCTCGCTCCGGGGCGTCATGCCCTCTCTCCACGCGGCGCTCATCATCCTCGGCCTGATGCTCCTGCTCTTCAGGCTCGTGAGCTTTACCAGAGCCCTCCGCTTCCTTCTCGTCCTCATCATGGTCTCCGCCTATATAACGGGCGAGATCTGCATGAACGTCGAGTCTGGCAATGTGGTCTTCTACCGGAGCTACCTGCAGCTCCTCCCGGACGTAACGCTCCGGAACATCAGCCTCATCCTCTTCATTGTGCTCCTTGCCGAGCTCTCCTTCAGCCACGGCTTCATCCGCTCCGGCACCTTCCTCGAGCTGCTGCTTCTCGTCATCGTCTATATCGCCATCGACTGGGGAGTATTCCAGAACTTCGGAGTGAGGCCTGACCTCGGCACCATGCTTAGCCACAGCGGCGCGGACGGAACGACCTTCATATCGATGGTCTCGGCCTTCTTCAGGAGCTCGCACTCCTCGTGGATGGCCATCGTGATGCTTGCCGACTGGATTGTCATGCTTTGCTCAATCAGGCTCCGCGAGAAGCGCTCCCTCAGGAGCTATCTGGTCCTCGCCATCCTGCTCAACTGCATCCCCTTCCTCAAGGTCTACGAGGGCTTCTACACGGAGAGCTCCTTTGAGCTCCGGAAGGACATCTTCGACATACAGTCAGGGACACTCCGCCGCGGGAGCCATACCTATACCAGCGCCTTCCCGGAGTATGACTGGAAGCCCTCCTGGATGGAAATCGACGGTCTCGGGAGGCGGAAGAACGTGGTAATCCTCCTTGTGGAGTCGCTCGCTGACGTCTACTCGCACCATTTCAGCGGGCTTACGGGCTATATGCCGGAAATTGACCGGCTCGCGGAGGAGAACGCCTCCTTCCTCAACTACCACTCGACAGGCATGGAGACCGCTCCCGCCACCTACTCCATAATGACCGGGAAGCTCCTCTTCTCCGAGATTGACCGGAAGACCCGGGATCTACGCTTTGAGTACGGTGAGGCGCTTCCCAATGTCATGAAGGCCGCAGGCTACGCGACGGCCGCGATCTACTCGTCGGAGGATTTCGGGGGAAGAGTCGCCATCTACAGAAACAGCGGCTTCGAGCGGCTCTATGACACGCATGATCCGGCCTACGACGGGGAGAAGCGCTATGTCTTCAACTCGGTGCCGGACAAAGTGCTCCTCGAACACGCCTCAGATCTCATCAGGGAGTTTGACCGCGCCGGGAAGCCACACCTCACCTTCATCCTCACCACCTCCACCCATGTCCCCTACCTGAACCCGGAGACCGGCAGGAGAGGCTACCGCGAGGTCCTCCCCTATACGGACAGGGAAGTCGGCGCGTTCGTGAGGCGGCTTAAGGAGAGCGGCTTCTTTGAGAACGGAACCCTGGTCATCGCTGGGGACCACCATCCGCCCATCCGGGGCTTTGAGCCGGGCGAGGTCGCGAGGTACGGCGAGGACCTCAACCGGGTGCCGCTCATCATCATTGACCGCGACATCGGGAAAAGGACCTTTACCAACGTGTTCGGGCATGACTCGCTCGCGGCCATCATCGAGTACCTGAACCTCCCCAGGGTGAAGAAGTATGAGTACCAGCTCATACCCTTCTGGAAGGGAGACGAGGAGCGGAGCGTTACCGTGCTCTGCCCGCTCATCTATCAGAACGAGTACCTGGGCGGGATCCGGGTAAGCGGTCCGGACGGGGAGCAGGGCGTCTACAACGCGAAGGGCGACATGTCGGAGTTCACATCGCATTTCCTGGAGCCCGAGGAGGAGCGGGAGGTCGCCGGGCGCGTGAAGTGGATGAAGCGGGAGGAGTAGCCGGACGGCTGGGATTCTCTCCTTAATGCTCAGCTGATCTCCTGCCGCCTCTGTACAAAAAACGGCCAACTATCAGCGGAAGCAGCCCTCTCCCTGTGGTAATATTCCCCTGTGCCGGGCATCTGGCCTGGAGTCTAGAGCAGGGGGAGACATGTTCTGCACAAAATGCGGCTCGGAGATACCTGATGGGAGCGCGTTCTGCACGGAATGCGGCGCACCGGCGGACAGCACGCCGGGAAGCTCTCCAGCGCCTGCCGCAAAGGGTAATCCTGCCATTAGGGAGAGATCATATATGACATAAACTGCCTTATTACGTAATTTGACCTATATCAAAAATTATAAAAATAGTGTTATTTGACTAAATTTTCAACATT
>ONIT01000118.1 GCA_900317945.1 uncultured Pseudomonadota bacterium | reverse complement strand
TCAGCGCGACGCGAAGGCCTCGCGCATCGGAGAGGCGGAGTTCGACAGCGGTGAGCACAATATGGAGATCAGGGTAAGGCACGGCACCACCTCCTACGACACCGCCTCGCTCTACCTTGCGCCGCTCACGGATGATGAGCAGCAGGCCGTGCTTAAGGAGCTCCGGGAGGACCCGCACGCTCTCGCGATGCTCCAGGTCGGAAAGCTCGACGAGGCGTTTGTCAGGAGGCTGCAGGATCTCGGGGTTCCCCTCATGTGCGGCGACAGCAATCAGGACCGCCTGTGGTGCTCCTGCGACAATTCAGCGAACCGGGTGTGCCGCCACGAGATCGCGCTCCTCCGGCGCACCGCGCGGCACCTCATGAGCGATCCGCTGCTCCTCTTCACGATGCGCGGCTTTGATCTGAGGTCCGAGCTTAAGGAGCTTGGCGCCGGTAAGGGAGCGAACGGCTCCTGGATGGCGCCCGCGGCTCTCCTGAGGCTCCATCCCGAGCTTGATCAGAAGGACGGGGAGATGACAGCGGAGGACGCGCTCTACCACCTGAACCGCGCGAGCTTCGCCAAAGTACCCGCCGGGCTCTTCCGCTCGGCCTCAAGGCTCCTTTCTGAGTCGCCCGCTGGCTACGGCGGCGATGACTGCAGGGGAGCGCTCCTGAAGGCCCTTGAATCGGCGCGCGAGTGCGCGAGGAACATGGTGAGGTCCGACACGGAGATTGTGAGCCTCCCGGATTTCAGGAAGGGGAGCGCGGAGATTTCGGCGGACGGGCGCATCCAGGACAGCGGCAATCCCCCGGCCTCTGCCCGGTTCACCGCGAGGCGTGATGACGCGGATCCGCTCTCCGGAGGATTCGTCGCGCGCGAGCTCCGTGTTGACTGGTCAGGCCTCCAGAACATGAAGGCGGAGAAGGCCTTCGCGGAGTACGAGGGGCAGGCCTTCGTGCCGACGTTTGGCGGCTACCGCTTTGAGGAGATGCACAGCCTCCCCTCAGGCGTCTTCAACGGAAAGGTCAGCGCCGAGCTCCTTGACCGGGCCGGCACCGCGGCGCAGGCCATGTACGCGCTCTGCTCCCTCGCGAGGAAGCTCGTGCTCTCTGACGCCATAATGCCCTGTCCGCTCCGCGCTGAGGACGGGACGCTCTCCGTCATCTGGATCCCCTGCCTCCTCTCCCATGAGGTGCTGACTCTTACCGCCCGCGCCGGCATGCTCGCGAGAAGGCTCCTTCTCGGGAGCGTCCTGGTGCCCGATGAGGCGCTCGGCATAAAGGCAGAGGAGATGAGCGACGCTGGCTTCGGCGCGCTCTCGCTCGGGATGTTCATCAGCGACCTCGTGAGGAAGGGCTTCCTCCTCTTCATGGGCCATGTCCAGGCCTCCTGGAGCCGCGCAGAGAGGGAGACTCCGGAGCTCCTTCTCATGATGCTGAGCTACTGGAAGTACAGCGGCATAGGGAGCGCTGCGTCTGAGCGCGTGGAGAGCTCGCTCGGGCAGTGGCTCGCGCCGCTCTTCATCGGGCTCACCGGCATGCGCCCGGTCCTGATACTCGGCACCTCCATCGGGCCCGATCTCAGCATCCCTGACGCCGAGGAGAGGCTCCGGAGCGGCGGCGAGCAGGCCATCGCTGACGCGGAGAAGGCGGAGGATGAGAAGTCTCAGGAAGAGTCCGGAGCCCAGGAGGACGCATCTCTCGGGGATGACGTCTCCGCCGAGATCACCATGGGCTTCATCGACCGCTCCGACGGGCGCTATGTAAGCTTCGCGGATGTCCCGGTGCTTGACGCCGGGAAGCGCGGCGAGTGCCGTGCCGCCGCGGCGCGCATCGCCTCGCTCCTCCCTGAGGCCTCGGACATTGTCTCCGGGAAGTCTGACCGCGCGGTGCTCTCCCTTGACGCGCTGCAGAAGGCGCTCTTCGAGATCCTCCCCGCACTGAAGCTCAGCGGCGCGCTTGTCGTGCTCCCAAGGTCTCTCAGGCAGATCCTGCGTCCCGCGGCAGTTGCCGACATGGGCCTGCAGAAGGGCTACCGGGAAGGCAGCGGCCTCATGAGCCTTGCCTCGCTCCTCTCGTTCAACTGGAGGGCGACGCTGGGCGGCCGGCAGATCACCGATGAGGAGTTCGCGGAGCTGCAGAGGCACGCCGGGCACCTGGTGCGCTTCGGGAACGACTTCGTCTACGCGAGCGCCTCTGAGATTGACGCCATCCTGAAGCGCCTCAGCGGCAGGACGCAGCGCCCCTCGAGGCTCCGCCTTCTTGAGGCTGCGCTCTCCGGTACCTATGAGGGGAGCGAGGTCTTCATGGACGATGAGATCCGGAAGGCTGTTCAGGAGGAGCTGAAGACTCCTCCCGCGAAGGTTCCTGAAGGGCTCAACGCCACGCTCCGCCCTTACCAGGAGAGGGGCTACTCCTGGCTGATGCACAACCTCCGCGCCCGGATGGGCTCAATAATCGCTGACGACATGGGGCTCGGGAAGACCGTACAGGTCATCGCCGCGCTCGAGGCCCTCAGAGCCGCCGGGGAGCTCGATAAGAGGCAGGCCCTCATCGCGGTGCCCGCCTCGGTCGTCATCAACTGGACGCGTGAGCTCAGGCGCTTCGCTCCGGATTTGACGGTCAACGTCTACTACGGCACCGGGCGCTCCCTGGAGCCACAGACCCATGTGCTCCTCACGACCTACGGCACGCTCCGGCAGGACATCGAGAAGCTTAAGGACAGGAAGTGGCGCGTCGCCGTTGCCGACGAGGCGCAGAACATCAAGAACCCGGGCTCCCAGATCTTCCAGGACATGTGCCTCCTCCAGACCGGCTCCTCTATTGCCATGTCGGGAACGCCGGTGGAGAACCGCCTCGCGGACTACTGGGCAATCATGGAGTTCGTGAACCCCGGGCTCTTCGGCACGCTGGGCTCCTTCATCTCCGACTACGCGCAGCCCATCGAGCGGAGCCGCGACGCTGACGCGGTGAAGCGGCTCCGGAGCGTAACGGCGCCCTTCATACTCCGCCGCCTCAAGACGGACAAAAGCGTCATCGCGGATCTTCCGGACAAGATAAGCTCCGACCGCTTCTGCGAGCTTACACCGGAGCAGGCTGCGATGTACCAGAGCTTCGTGAGCAACGGCCTTGAGGGAGTTACCGAGACGCTCTCGCAGATGGAGAGGAGCGCCATGGTGCTGAAGCTCATCCTCCGGCTCAAGCAGATCTGCGACGCGCCGGAGCTCTTCTCCAAGGCTCAAGCAGATCTGCGACGCGCCGGAGCTCTTCTCCAAGGATCCGAAGATCACCGGGCCCTCGCACTCCGGAAAGGCGGAGATGCTTCTTGATCTCCTCAGGGAGCTTACTGAGAGCGGCCAGAAGGCCATCGTGTTCACCCAGTTCCGGGAGATGGGCGAGCTTCTCGTCTCCTGGATAGGGGAGAGGCTCGGCACGGAGCCTGACTTCATCCACGGCGGCGTCTCAGTCAAAAAACGTCAGGAGATGGTTGACCGCTTCCAGAACGATCCTGAGGACCGCGTCATGGTGCTCTCTCTGAAGGCGGCGGGCACCGGGCTCAACCTCACGGCGGCCTCCGCGGTAATCCACTATGACCTCTGGTGGAACCCGGCTGTTGAGGATCAGGCCACTGACCGCGCCTACCGCATCGGGCAGAGTAAAAACGTCATGGTCTACCGCTTCATCTGCGCCGGCACCTTCGAGGAGAAGATCAACGAGATGATTAACTCCAAGAAGGAGATCGCGGAGCTTACCGTGCAGAAGGGCGAGAGGTGGCTCGGCGACCTCTCGAAGAGCGAGCTCAGGAGCTTCCTCTCCATGACATCGGGCTGAGCATGAAAGCCGGGCGCATGGCACTGTGTCCGGCATTCAGGCGAAAATCGGGATCCAAATTATGGGTACGTACCATATCTTTGACCAGGTGTCAGTGCAGGACGTCAGCGATGATGCCTGCTATCTGTACAATTTCCTGAATGATTTTGGCATTGAAATCAGGAAGAAATACATTGACAGGCTGGAAAACCGTGAGATCTCATTCAGAAATCTGAAACAGGAATGGCTGGATTTTCTGATCAGCAGGAAATTCATCTACGAAGGGAGCCTGGATCAGGACTATTACAGCAGGCAGGCAGCCAGCATAGAACAAAAACTGAACAGCACAGCCAGATTTACCCTGCTGCCGGTACAGTATGCGTGCAACTTCAGCTGCAGGTACTGCTATGAAAACCATGAGCTGAAACAGAGGTACGGCATGGATCAGATTGATGAGATCCTGCGCGTGATAGGGAACAGGGAATGCAGATGGTTTTCGGTTGAGTATTTCGGCGGCGAGCCTTTGCTTAATGTCAGATGGATCAGGGCTTTTCAGGAAAAGCTGAAAGATCAGGAAGGATTTCTGCCATCATCCATGACAACCAATGCCTATCTGCTGACAGGAGGCCTGTTCAGTTCCCTGGCTGATCTGAAAATCCTGTCATACCAGATAACGCTTGACGGCACGAGGGAAAGCCATGACTGGCTGAGGCCTCTCGCCAGCGGTGCCGGAACCTGGGATACGATCCTGAACAACCTGAAGGAAATCAGGCGGCTGGACAGGCAGTTCAGAATTTCGCTCCGGGTAAACTTCAACAGCTCAAACTCTTCTGATGAAAAAATGGAAGAGTTTTTCGAAAGCATAAAGTTCCTTGAGAATGATCAGCGCTTCAGGCTTCTCTTCAGGCCGGTGGGGGATTACAGTTCGGCCAATGGCAGAAGCAGCGATCCGGATGTCCTTGCCCAGGCAGGCAGCCTGCAGGAAGTGCAGCAGTCTTTTGAATCAAAGGCTCTTGAACGGGGATATGTACTGGCGGATATCAGCATGTTCACATCTGCCGGCGGAGCTGTCTGCTATGCGGCAAAAAAGAACTCAAGAGTCATAGGCGCAGACGGCAGATTAATGAAGTGCACCCTTGCGGTAGACCGGGAAATCAATTCCATTGGCAGCTATAAGGACGCATCGGCTGATGAGCAGAAAAACCGGCTGTGGACTTTTTCCAAAGACAAAGTCAGGGAAGGATGCAAGAGCTGCGTGCTGTTTTTCCAGTGCCTTGGAATCTCATGCCCGCTGAAGGCAATGAAACCGGATTCGTACAGATGCCTCAGGTACAGAATAGACGAAAGCTTCCTGGTTCAGAAAATCAGGAAGTGCAAGGAAATATTAAGAACGGCCAGGCTGAACTCTGACAAATGAATCAGTCTCAGGAGCAGGCGGGGTTTCCCGCGGCGGCGCAGTCCCGTTCAGCCCTGGCTGAATGTTATTCCGGAAGCAGGGAGCATCCGCTGCAGGGCGTCCGGTACAGTCAGCACGCATGCGGCGCCATGGAGGCCGTGCGCACGCACTGCCTGGACTCAGCTCCATACGGGGTTTTACCTTAAAATAGCCGAAGCACATCACGAGGAAAAGCACAGCACATGACAGATGCCGTATATATGGACCTGCTCCCCACCTGGTGGAGCCGGGAATGGGCGATGGAGAGGATTGGAGCATTCACCGAATCAGAGCTTGAGGGAGGCCGTCTGCTGCTCTTAAGCGGCTGCTTTACGGAAGTGTCCGCGGAAGGCAGCCGTCCGGTGTACTTCTTCGGCGAGAAGACGAGCACCAAGCTGCGCTCTGAGCGCTACAGCGAGAATGACAGGCAGCGGATCATCGGGATTATCCAGCGGAACCCGCGCTGGTGCGAGGATCTGCGGAAGGGCGTGATGAGCGAGGAGCTCTGGGAGACGCTGAGCAGCAGCAGGCTCTCCCCGGAGCTTACTTACGATGATGACCTCTCGACCACCAGCAAGGCGCCCCGCATCAATAAAGCCGAGTACAGCGCGGCGGGGCTCCTCTGCGCCGCCTGGCTCGTAAGCTGCGATCCGGCCCTGATGTTCGCCTGGCGAGGCCTGAACCTCTACGGCAAGCTGCAGATCCCAAGCCTTCCGGTAAAGCCGCTGTCCTTGGGCAGAAGGCCCGCGCGCTCGATAATCCTGCCGGCCGCCCAGGAGTCCGGAGCCGCAGGCAGCTCTGCGGCGGGAGGCGACAAGGAAAGGGGCGCGGTCCTGAACCGCTGGGCATCACTGCCGCTCACGCTCGCCTGGCTTAAGAAGCTGCTCCCCGGACGGGGGGATCTCAGCGCGGCTGATGAGCTTGCGCCGAAGCTCACTGGCCTGAAGGCTGACATCAGGTCAGACGGTACGACCATCAGCGCGGTGCTTCCTCTGGCGGATGGCTCCGGAAAGACCGTCTCGCTGTCAATGGAGGTTTTTGACTACTGGACCAGAAACCGGCTCGGCAACTATTTCACAAACCGTGATGAGGAGTGCGTCAGCCTCGCGAAAAACCTCCTGAGCCCTGAGTTCGGGGTCGCGCTTGACCGGATGTGCGGCGGGCGCCTCCAGGGCGGGAACGGCACCCGCCCCTGCGACACTCTTCTGGAGAGCTCAGAGCCGGCCGCGCAGGCGCTCGCGCTCCGCGTCGCGGCAGCCATGTCGAAATACCCGAGGCTCATGCTTTACTGGCGCGGTTTTGACCTTCTCTCCTACGCGCGCTACCACGAGAGGGTGGCGTCAGATCAGACTGATTACGGAACCGGCAGGAGGAGGCGCTATGGCATCTATGACGGTAAGCCCGTAGGGATCGCCGGCGGAACAGGCTTCCTCAGCGATCTGAGGACCCCTGATGACAATGCGGCAGAGGCGCCTGATCTGCCGGGGAGCGCCCCGTGGGCTGAGAGCTGGATTGGAAGCTTCGATCTCATGGGCTACGATGATGTCGCGGGAGCCGCCCAGGCGGCCCTCCGCGAGGGCAGAGTGAGTGACATCGCGCCTGATCCGGAGAACGGCCGCCTTCTCTGCGAGGTTGCTGACGAGCTTGGCGGCAAACAGACGGTATCGCTCCCGTTCGCGGCCTGGAGCGAAAAGGAGCGCGGCCTGGCCGCGGCTCTCCTCTATCTCAATCCCGCGCAGCTCACTGAGCTCAGGGACGGCGTCATCAGCGCGGATCTGCAGAGTCTGCTCGATAGATACTCCCTGAGGCTCCTCCCGGAGGCGTACGATGGATCATACCGGGGCAATGAGGAGGCGCGCCGGACTCCGTTCAAGGCGAGGGTCCTCGCCGCGCTTATCAGGGGGACGCAGGCCCTCTCGGCTGATCCGCTGCTCCTCCTCAGGTGGCGCGGGTTTGATGTGTCTGATGGGAGCCTCTTTGAGAAGGACCGCATCTCCCCGGCGACTCTCCTTGAGGTCTGCGCCCCGGGAAGCCGCGCGAGGGACTTCATAGGGCTTTTTGTCCAGGATGTGAACAGCGCGCCGGTTGCCGACGCGGCCCGGCTCATTTCGGAGGAAGTCATCGGCGCCCCCGCCTGGGACGCCAAGGGCGGAGTGAAGGTGATCTGCCGGACGGACTCCGGAAGGAAGAACCTGCTCCTTCACCTGAAGCCATTCACCTGCAGGGAGGCAGCTGAGATTACAGACTTTCTTGACCGGCGCTACAGCGTATTCCAGAGCATCGCGGAGAGGAAGATCCCTGAGGCGCTTGAGGAGCTGATCTCAGGAATGGGAGCCGGGCTCACGGGCGGAGAGCTCCTGCTTAAAAATGAGGACGTGGGCGCCAATGCCACGTCAGATCCGCTCATCCTCGCCGTTATCCTGAAGCTCGCCGCTGAGATCGGGCGTGATCCTGCGCTCCTGTTCGCCTGGCGGGGACTCCCGCTTGGCAGCGTGCCGCTCGGGCAGATCCGCACGGAGCTCGCCGGGAAATCCCCCGATGAGCCGTTCATCATCGCCCCTCCCAAAAAGGCTGACCGCTACCTGCAGAAGACTGTCTCCCGCTTCGAGAAGGAGCTGAAGAATGACACAGTCTGGTGGGGCAGGAGCTGGCTTGACGAGGACAGGGAAAATGACAATGAGTACAGCTTCCGCAATATCATTGTGAGCCGCCCCAGGCCCGTTGACGTGTCTGGCCTCACCCTCTCCTTCCTTCCCAACCTGCAGCTCCTCTCCTGCACCGTGACAGACGGAAAGGAGAAGAGGCAGCTTCTCCTGCACATGCACGATCTGGACGCCGGCGAGAAGGAGCAGATCCTGAAGTTCTTTGAGAAGCGCCCGGCGCTCGCGAAGGCCCTCGGGCAGGGCTACCTTGACCGGAGCTTCGGCGAGTTCGCGAGATCAAAGCGCATCTCCATCCTGGGGACCAGCCATGAGGATTACATTTACCGTGATGGCAGCGGCAGCAGCATGTCAGATGACTATGGCGTGTTTGCGAGGCTGCTGAAGCGCGAGGTCGTGAAGGATCCCACGCTGATGTTCCTCTGGCGCGGCCTTGACATCAGGCGGAAGCTGAGGCTAGGCGGGACGCCTGCGCCGCTGCAGGAGCCTGACGCTGAGGCGCTCCGGGCGCTTGACGCCGCCTTAAAGGAGACGAAGAGCGGGAAGGGAGCGGCGGCAGGGGGCAGCTCCGGCGGCTTCATCATGAGGTCATTCGGCCGCCGCCTCATCGCGGGGCTCGCGGAAGACGCGGTAACGGGCTACCTGCGTGACGCGAAGGCCTCGCGCATCCGCGAGGCCTCGTTCAGCAGCGAGTCGGGGAAGACCGAGCTCTCCGTCTGGCACGGCACCACGTCGTACGACCGCGCCTCGCTGAGCCTTGATCCCTTTACCGACTGGGAGAAGGAGACGGTCCTCACTGAGCTCAGGAATGATCCGCACGCGCTCTCGCTGCTGCAGGTCGGAAAGCTCGATGAGGAGTTCGTAAGGAGGCTGCAGTCTCTCGGGATCCCGCTCATGTGCGGCGAGAGCACCGGTGACCGCATGGGCTGCACCTGCAGGTATTCCTTCGGAGTGGTGTGCCGCCATGAGATCGCGCTCCTCAGGCGCACGGCGCAGCTCATCGAGAGCGATCCGGCGCTCCTCTTCGCGATGCGCGGCCTCGACATCAGGGCGGAGCTTAAGAAGCTGGGCGCTGAGAGCGGCTCATCCGCCTGGATGAGGCCGGAGGCGCTCCTCACCATACATCCTGAGCTCAATGCGGATGACACGGAGGACGCGACGCCTGAGGACGTCCTGCACCATCTGAACCGCGTGAGCTTCGCCAAGGTCCCGGCGGGGCTCCTGGGATCCGCCATGAGGCTCCTCGCGGCGTCGCCCTCGGGCTGCGTGATCGCTGACTGCAAGGCTGAGGTCTCGAAAGCGCTCGATGAGGCGCGTGAGTGCGCGAAGGAGATGATCCGCTCTGATCTTGAGATAAGCGCGCTACCTGACTTCACCAGAAGCCCCGCAATCATCAGTGGCGGCTCTGTCATAGACGGCGGAAGCCCGAGCCCCTGCACTCTCTTCAATATCACCCGGGAGACAGATGACACCTGGGCCCGTGAGTATGTTCTGGAGAGGTCCGGCTTCGCCTCAGTGGGTTCTGAAACCGCGATTCCGGAGAATATCCACGCTGAGTACCGGGGCATGGCATTCATCCCGCGCCGCGACTGGAGCGACTTCGAGGAGATGCACTCCCTCCCCGCGGGATGCTTCAACGGCAGGATCACCGCGGAGGTCCTCGATAAGGCAGGCACCGCGGCGCAGGCCATGTACGCGCTCTGCTCGGTCGCGAGGAAGCTGGTGCTCGCGGGCGCCGTAATGCCCTGTCCCATCCGCTCTGACGAGGGGAAGCTCTCCGTCATCTGGATCCCCTGCCTCATGGCGCACGAGGTGCTGACCCTCACCGCGCGCATCGGCATGCTCGCGAGGAAGCTCCTCCTCGGGAAGGCCATTATCCCGGGAAGCGCTCTCGGGGTTAAGGCGGAGGAGCTGAGCGACGCGGGCTTCGGCGCGCTCTCGCTCGGCATGTTCATCAGCGATCTCGTGCGGAAGGGCTTTGTGAGGCACGTCGGGCGCTCGCAGGCGGCCTGGAACCGGATCTCCTCGGAGACGCCGGAGCTCATCCTCCTGATGATGGGCTTCTGGGGCAGCCCGGACATCGCCGCGGCCCCGCTAAAGAGAATTGAGAGATCTGTAGGGCAGTGGCTCGCGCCCCTCTTCCTGGGACTCACCGGCATGCGGCCGGTCATCATCCTCGGCACGTCCGCCGGGCCTGATCCCGAGATACCCGACGCGGAGGAGCGGCTCCGGAAGGGCGGCGAGGAGGCTATTCTCGATAAGGAGAAGTCTGAGGACGCTGAGTCTCCGGAAAAGGAGGAAGTGCCTGAGGACGCGGAGGTGGAGGACGATGTCTCCGCTGAGATTTCCCTTGGGTTCATCGACCGCGATGACGGGCGCTACATAAGCTACGCCGAGGTTCCGGGTCTTGACGCCGGGAAGCGCGGCGAGTGCCGCGCCGCGGCAGCGAGGATCTCGGCGCTTCTTCCGGAGGCCGCAGAGATAATCTCGGGAAGGTCCGAGCACGCGGTGCTCCCGCTTGAGGCGCTGCAGAAGG
>ONIT01000124.1 GCA_900317945.1 uncultured Pseudomonadota bacterium | reverse complement strand
CCTGGGGGAGATCAACCGGATCCTGACGCCCTTTGACTCGCCCTCGGTTACGACCGTCTCCGACGCCGAGACCAAAGTGAAGGGCAGGGCAGTCTACGTTGCTCCAAAAAGCATGGAGCCGGTCTCGCTCTTCATCTCGGAGGAGGGCAGCGAGGAGCAGTCGGTAAGCCTCGTTCTCTTTCCTAAAATCACCGGCCCCCGTGACATCAGGCTCGGGAGCGCGTCAGTCGCTGAGCCGGAGAGGCGGGAGAGGAGTGAGGCTGAGGGGCGCGGCGACGCGGTGAGGAGCCTCGTCCTCACCGCTCTCTCCGGGAAGGGAACCGGCAGAGAGAACCCCCGGATTCCGCCCGCTCTGGAGCCAGAGGTCCGGGGGCTACCGCCTGCAGGCGGAGCTCGTGAAAAGCGCCTCGGAGCGCGTGATTCTCTTCAGCCCCCGGAGCTGCCCGGGGTTCGAGGCGGTAGGGGTGTTCCCCTCAGGGCGTCTTAAGAAGGGCTCCCCGTTCATGGTCTTTACCGTAAGGAAGGAGGCAGCCGGTGAGCCTTAGGGAGAAGCTTCACCTTCCCTCGGCGGAGGGCAGGGGCCGCTTCGCGGTTACCGCGGCAGGCGCCGCGATTATTTTCGGCACCATCTTCATCATGGCGGGGAATTCGGCGGAGAAGAAGGCCAGGGAGGAGCGCGATGAGGCCATGACGGATGTTACCCACATCCTCACCGACAGCGACACCAGGTCCCTGGGGCTTGACTCGCTCGCGGCAAGGCTCCAGAGCCAGGAGCGGGAGATCCGCGATCTGAAGTCTGAGCTCCGGAAAACGAGGAGTGAGCAGCTCATCGTCGGTGATGGCGATGGGGCGGCGAGCCAGGAGCTTCAGGAGCTGCGCAGTGAGCTTGAGACGCTCCGCTCTGAGATCCGCGGGGCAAAGGAGGCCATGGAGCGGAAGAGTGCCGCGGCGGGGAGGGACTTACCCGGCGCGGGGGAGAGCAAAGAGGAGATAAGGGCTTCAGCGCCCCTCCCTCCTCCCGCGGCTCCCGTGAGGCCGGTTCGCTCATCAATACGCACCGCCTCCGGCACCGGCACGCCGGGCGCCTTAAGGCTCCCGCCGGGGACTCTGCTCTCAGGGAGGTTCATCACCGGGCTTGACGCGCCCACGGGCGACGAGGCCAAAAGATCCCCCTATCCGGTCCTTATCGAGCTTGACCGGAGAGCGGCCCTCCCCGGACAGCAGGCGAAGGATCTTAGGCACTGCGCGGTGATCGCGGCAGGCTACGGCGACATGTCGTCGGAGAGGGTCTACCTCAGGACCGAGACGCTCACCTGCCGGGTGAACGGGCGCTACAGCGAGACGCGTCTCGAGGGCTTCATCACCGGCGAGGACGGCAAGGCGGGAGTGAGGGGAAGGCTTGTCTCACGCCAGGGCAGGCTCATCGCCCGCTCGATGACCGCGGGGTTCCTGGAGGGGCTCGGCTCCGCCTTCGAGTCGACGCCGGTCGTCTCCTATGAGGTGGGCGACGTCTCGGGGAGCAGGGTTTACCAGCGGGCGCTCTCCGATGAGGCGCTCGGCACCGCGGCGCTCAAAGGGGCGGGAAAGGCGCTCTCGAGCGTGAGCGGCTTTTATCTGGGGCTCGCGGAGAACATGTTCCCGGTCGTTGAGATCGACTCGGGGAGAAGGATTGACATTGTGGTTACAGGACAGAGTGCACTGAGAAAGGAGGAGAGGAATGGAAGCAGAGGAGAGAACTGAGACTGTAGCGGCGGAAGCTGCCGCAGCGCCTGAGGCGGCGCCGGCCCAGGAGCAGGGCGGAGCCGTCAGGAAGAGACGCACGCGCGCACGCACCGGGGAGAAGGCAGGCACAGTGAAGAGCAGGAAGACCAGGAAGAAGGCAGCTCCCGAGAGTCAGACAGCGGAGAGCCCCGCTGCCCCAGCTCCGGAGGAGCCGGAGATTGTGTTCCAGGAGGACGGCGTCGTGAACCATCAGGAGAAGTCCCCGGAAACAGAGAGTGCCGCTGAGGCGCTCCAGGAGCCTCCTGCTGCTGGGGATGAGGTGCCGGCTGACGCCGGAGCGGATGATCCGGAGATCCCCTTCCCGGAGGAGAAGAGCGGTGAGGAGGAGCACCTGCCCGGGGGAGACGCGGAGAGCGCTCCGGAAGCTCCGGCGGACGGCGCTGAGGGAGGCCCCGTGAAGGAGTGCCGCGCCCCGGGGAGATCCGCCCTGGAGCGCCTCCGCGCAGTCATCAGACGCTTCCTCGGGAGCCCGTCGCGCGTCAGGAGAAAGGATCTCCCGGATGACGACCCGGAGCTTATGAGGCTCCGGGCCCTGAGGCGCTTTCGGGGAGCAGGCAGAGAGGAGGAGAAAAGCCATGAATTCCGCTCTCTTTAAGGCCGCGGCGCTTCTTATGGCGCCTTTATCCTGTCTTGCAGGCTGCGGTGTCCTCGATTTCGCGGATGATGAGTACGGCTGCACCGGGCTTCCCAGGGGCGTCTCCTGCCGGAGCGCGAGGGACGTGCTTCTTCACTCCGGCAATCCTGCCAGTGCGGAGGATACGGGGACAGACGCGGGGAAGGCTTCCCTGGCAGGATCGTCAGATCCGGTGCCCGAGGCGCCCGGCGTCCTGAAGCTTTACTATTCGCCATTCACCGACAGCAGGGGTGACTGGCATCCTGAGACCTACCTGCTCATAAAGACGGGCGGCGGACAGTGGCTGCAGCCCGTCGGGGAGAGAAAGTGAGAAAACTCAACAGAAAGACATGCCTTATGATCGGGCTCCTGGCGCTGGTGATCGCGGAGCCTTCCTTTGCGGGAACGGGCGGGGACGAGTTCTCCGACGTGTGGACCACCATCAAGGACTGGACGCAGGGCACGCTGGGACGCGTTGTCGCGGGCTCCATGATCCTGGTCGGCATAATAAGCGGCGTCGCGAGGCAGAGCCTCATGGCCTTCGCAATCGGCATCGGCGGAGGCATCGGCCTCTACAACGCGCCGACCATCATCGAGTCCATCCTTACCGCGACCGTGCCGGAGGGCGGCGCCGCCATCCTTCCCGCGGTGGAGGCGCTCGCGTCAGCTGCCTGATCTGAGGGCTTTTTTGTCAGCCGGGCGGGACCTGTTCCCGCCCTTTTTCATATTCCTGGCCTCAGGCGCGGGGCGAACGTCCTCATCATCAGCGCCGTCCGCCTTTCTGCCGACCGCGGGCTCCGAGAGGTTTACGTCTTTGCAGAGCCGCCTCAGGTTCTCCTTCGCCGTGTCGTTTCCCGCGATGACCGCGTTGTCCCACCAGCGGCAGCCGAGGCGCCTGTTCACCGCTGTCCCCACGCCGTTCCAGTACATCCAGCCGAGGTTCGCCGCGGCCTCAGGATGGTTCTGCTTCGCGGCCTCGCTCATGAGGTCGAACGCCTGCCCCTCGTCGCGGTCATAGTACTGCCCGCGGATGCGCATGATCGCGAGGTTGTAGAGCGCCTGGGCGTTGCCCTGCCTCGCCGCGCTCTCGAGGAGCCTTGCCGTCATCGGATAGCTTTTCCGGACGCCGAAGCCGTACTGGTAGAGCATGGCGAGGTTGTTCATCGCGTCGGAGCTCCCGAGCCCTACCGCTTTCTCGTAGAGCTCGCGCGCCTTCGAGTAGCTCTGCTCGACGCCGAGCCCATAGGTGTAGAGGACAGCGAGATCGTTCATCGCCTCCTCGCTCCCCTGGAGAGCAGCCTTTCTGAACTCGTCAGCGGCCAGCTGGTAGTTCTGCGGCACGGTGAGCCCGTCCCGGTAAATCTCCCCGAGCCTGAGGCTCGCCTCGGCAATGCCCCTCTGCTCCGCCGCGAGGAAGAGCTCCTCAGCGGTCCTCTTCCCGTCCTTCACGAGCCCCAGGAGCGTCATCCTCCCGAGATGGAGGAACGCCTCCCCGGAGCCCCTCGACGCTGCTGCGTCGTAGGCCTTCGCGGCCTCCGCAGCGTTGTCCTCCGGCGCCGCGGCAATCAGCATGACGCCGTAAAGAGTGCAGCCGTCAGGGCTCTTCTGCTCACAGGAGCGCTCCGCGTAGTCAAGGGCAAGGGCGGCCGCGTCCTTCTCGTTTCTCCGGGAGCCCTGGTAGATTCTGGCGAGCTCCAGGGAGGCGGCTGGGCTCCCCTTCTTCGAGGCTTTTTTTAGGAGCTTCAGCGCCTGATCCTGATCTGCCTTTACCCCGGAGCCTGTGCGGTAGGCCATGCCGAGGTGGTACAGCGATTCGCTGTCCCGCCCCTTCCTGAGGCACTGCACCCTCTTTGCGTCATCTGTCTCCGCGGCGCAGGGCTCATCCTTGACGCCCTCCGCAAGAGGCCCTGAGGTCTCAGCCTGCGCGGAGGAGGCGGCGAGAAGCGCAGCCAGGAGCAGGGCGGAAAGCCCTTTGCGCTGTCTCATCTGCCCGCCTTCGCTGTGCCGGCGTGCTGTCCACCGTGAGGCGCAGAGGAGCAGTATTGCGTGATGGCAGCCTCTGCATCCGCGCTGCCGTGCTCCAGGGCATCCTCAAGGTGGCCGCAGCCTGTGTCTGTATCCTTTTTCGTGCCGGTTCCGGTTATATAGAGGAGCCCCAGATGGTATGCCGCGCCGCTGCTGCCGCCGTAGGAGGCGGCGAGATAGTACCCGAAGGCCTTCTCTGGATCCTTTTTCACAGCGGTGCCTTCCTCGTAAAGCCGGCCGAGCGCGAGGAGCGCATCCTCTGAGCCCAGTTTCCCGGCCCGCTCAAGCTTCCTGATGCCGCTCTCCGGATCCTTCGGGAGGACCGTTCCCTCAATCCTCATCATCCCGATGGTATAGAGGGCCTCAGGATCGTTCTTCGCAGCGGCGCTCTCGAGGAGGCTCACGGCCTTTCCTTCATCCTTCGCTACGCCGCGCCCCTCAAGGTACATGCGGGCGAGCTCAGTGTATGCCTCTCCCTTTCCCTGCGCGGCGGCCGACTCGAGGAGCTTCCTCGCCTGCTCAAAGTCAGCGTCTGTCTTCGCCGTGCCGGCTAGGTACTGTCCGAGCGTTAGCTGCGCGCCGCTGTCCCCGTCCTTCGCGAGGGCCTCCAGGAAACGCATGGAGCTCTTGAGCTGAGCGTTTTCCGGAGTGTCAGGCTCTGCGGCTGCAGGCAGCGACATGGCGGCCGCTGCGGCGAGGGCTGCCGGAATTATGAGAGCTGAAAGGCGAATATTCATCAGAGGGCTCCTTCCCTGAGGTACCAGATGAGCCCGGCAAGGCTCTCAGCCTTCTCCTTCTCCGGCACAGTGTCGCCGGTGAACTCCGAGTCATCGCCCTCAAGGTGATAGGTATAGATGTTTTTCCCTGACTCTATCATAACCTCATCCGCGGGTTCCATCTTCTGGTAGACGATGTCCTCGGATCTCTCCGTGTCGGTGAAGGGATTGAGCTGGAAGGAGCAGAGCGGGTACTCCTTAAGTTCAAGGTAGCCGAGGATCGGGCGTAGGGAGTCATGCGCAGTGTCGCGGTCAATCACGCCCTGCTCTATGCCTGCCCCTTTGATAATGAGCGGGACCCTCGTGACCGCGTCCTCGCCGTACTTCTCGAGCTCCTCATGCTCGATGGGGAGCATGATCCGGTGGTCTCCGGTGATTACCGCGATGCCGTTTCTGAAGAATCCCTCCTTCTCGAGCTCCTCGATGAAGTCCGCGATCTCATCGTCAGTGTAGGCGAGGGTCTTCTCGGACGAATACTCGTCAGCGTCGGGCACCAGGAAGGGCGGATGGTTGGTCGCGGTCATGATGAGCGTGAAGAAGGGCTTCCCGCTCTTCATGCGCTTCTTAACCCGGAGGAGTGCGTTCTCAAAGAGATCGTGATCCGGCACGCTGTCGAAGGTGAGCCGGCGGCTGTTCCTATAGAAGGGATCCTGCCCGCTGCTCAGCTCATTGAAGCCCGCGTTGGCATAGAGCGTGTCGATGCCGGCGATGCTCTTTGAGGAGTACATCATCGTCGTGTAGTAGCCCTCGCGCCGGAAGTCCCTGATGACCGTGCTCTTAAGGTAACCCTTGTCGGTGTAGCCGCGGGCGGAGTTGATGTAGGGGAGGCCGGTGAGGACCGTGAAGGTCGCGACCGCCGTGTTGTAGCCGTTCGAGTGGTAGTTGGTGAAGGCAAGGGACTCCTCCGCGATCCTGTCGAGCCGCGGCGTGCCGTCAGTGAGCCCGCCGAAGAATCTGCTCTGGTATGAGGACAGCGATTCGGTGAGGATGAAAATTATGTTGTGATGCGCGCCGAGGCCTTCGCCCCGGCTCCCGAGACCTCGAGGATGCTCTTGAACTTTCCGTCGAAGATGGAGCTGTTGCCGCTGTCTATGATCCAGAGGAGCGGCATGGCAGCGATGAGGGCAGAGCCCGTGAGGAGAACGGCGTAACGGAACTTCTTATAGCCTGTCTTTCCGGCGGCGTTCCCGCGCCTTACCGCGGTGATCACCGCGAGCACTGTTATGACGGCGAAGAGCAGCGTCAGGATGCCGAATTCGCGCCTGAAGAAGTGGATGACGATGTCGGAGGAGTCAGCGAGTCCGTCCGTGAAGCTGAGGACCTCGGAGATGATGACCCGCGCGTTGAGCTCGCGCATGACCACAAAGTCGGAGATGACAAGGCCGGAGAAGACGGCGAGGACGAGGATCAGGAGGAGCCGCAGGACCTTCTGGCGCAGCAGGTAGATGGCAAGTAGGCAGAGCATCACGATGAGATACACCGGGTACTGGTGCACCGACATGTGCATAAAGCCCCCGGGCTGATCCGCGATTCTCTGGTAGGTTGTAGTCACGCGGAAGGCGAAGACCGCCTGCACGGCGATCCAGAATGAGAGCGACACAAGGACTGAGTCAAGGATGAAGTCGCGCATCAGGCGCTTGTCAGGGGCTGTCCCCTCGGTGCCGCGCCGGCAGGCGAGGTACGCGAGGAATCCCGCGGTGAGGAGCACAAAGGCGCCGTAGAGGAAGAGCTTGAGCTCATAGAGATGATCGGAGAGCCCCTTCACGCCCTCGATTGTCGCCCGGCCGTGGCGGGCGGCGGTGTAGGTCTGAAGCTCGGTCCCGGTGCAGGTGTGCCGGTCCATGTCGGTCCAGACCATGTCATCGCAGAGAGTGAGGAGCGGGACTCCGTCAAGCTTCAGATCGGTCATCGAAAGCCTTGCGGTGGAATTCGGCTCAAAACGGAAGCGGCTTATATATGGTGCGTCTAGCGTGATGCTTATGTGTACTGGATCGTTCCCGACGTCAACGCGCTTCTCGGATGATTTCGAACTGGAGAAGGCGTCGTTGTCGTGGAGAGTGTACCAGGCGGTGAAGTTCGCGGTGGTCTCTCGGTCAGCTGTCACATCGAAAGATAACGTGTACGATGAGGCGAGAATGTGAGGGGCGAGGGCCGCGGCCGGGATGAGAACCAGAGCGTAGATCTTGAGTGAGCGCAGCGAGAATGCAAGGAGCACATAGCGGCGGAGCCTGAAGAAGAGCTGGTGCCTCGCGATGGCTTTGCAGGCAATGAAGAGGACCTGCGGGGTGATGACCGTTATGACAAAGAGGAGGAAGAGAACAGCCTTGGTCTGCTCTGTGAAGCGGCCCTTGTCGATGGTGAGGCCGCTGATGGTTACGGTGCTGCTGCCTTTGTCTGCGCGGATGATGCCGCCTTTGGCTTTCTCCTCGCCGATGGAGAGGTATTCGCTGCCGGAAAGCTCTTTGCCGTCGATCCGGAAATCGCGGAGGATTGCAGGCTTTTCGGCCTTGACGGTTATGGTTATGTTGTCGGCCTCACGGACCGGGAGGGTGATTTCAATCTCTGTCGGGTCAGTATTAAGGTTGATGAGGCGGGTGCTCTTCACACCGCCTGATACGGCCTGAAACGAGCAGGAGTTCAGGGAGTCAGCAGACCCGGTGAAGCTGAGCTTCGTGGTGCTGCCGCCCGTCAGCATCAGGATGACTGCGATGACAAGAGCCGCGAAGACCTCGAGGAGATAAAAGGGCAGAACAAGCTGGCGTAGGAGGTTCCCGGAGGAGACCTCGGGATCCCGTTCTGGAGCGGCGGTTTCTGCGGTATTGATGAAAGAGTCTGCGGGATTCTTGTTCTGTTCCGCCTCTTTTCTTTTCTTCTTCATTGGGCTGATGTGTGACTTGCATAGTGAAAAATTGGGCCAAATTATAGCACCTGCAGGTATGGGACTCTGAGGTTATTCAGGCGGGTGTTTCGATGGGGCGGCAATGATGTTCCACGTGGAACAATTTTTTTGTTTCACGATTTTTCTGCATGTTTATCCGGCTTCTTACAGCCGGCACAGTGAGCACGTATGCACTCTATAATGAGAGTGTTTCCCCTGCCACTCCGGATGATATATGCAGACAAAAAGGATCCTGATCGCTGATGACAACGACGATTTGCGCGCATCTGTCGGCGCTTTTCTGAAACTTAAGGGCTATGAGTGCGAGACGGCAAGCGATGGCCGCATGGCCATAGCGCAGGCGAGGAGCGGAGCTTTTTCCCTTATCATCCTTGATGTGGGCATCCCTGACATTGACGGATTTGAGGTCTGCCGCACGCTGCGCTCTGACGGCATAAGCGTCCCTGTGCTGATGCTCACCGCGCGCGATGAGGTCGAGGACCGGGTGCGTGGTCTCGAGTCAGGAGCGGATGACTACCTCATCAAGCCCTTCTCCCTCCGCGAGCTTGCTGCGCGCATCGGGGCGATACTCCGCCGGAGCGGCGGGGAGGTTACTGACACTCTGAGCGTCGGTCCGCTTACTCTCCACCTCGACCGCTGCACGGCCGAGCGCGAGGGGAAGGAGATCCGCCTTACGCCGACGAGCTTCGCGATCCTCAAGGCCCTCATGAGCGCGAGCCCTGCCGTGGTCTCACGTGCGAGCCTTGAGCAGGCGGTCTGGGGCGACTGCCCGCCTGACTCCGATGCCCTCAGGACCGCGGTCTGGGCGCTCCGGAACTCCGTAGACCGTCCTTTTGCCGAAAAGCTCATCCATACCGCGCCGGGGTTCGGCTGGTGCGTAAAACAGGATAAGGAGCAGGAGCATGATTAGGGTTGTTTCCATGTTCCGGCGCATGGGGCTCCGGGCCCGTGTGATGTGGGCGATGGGCACCGTTTCTGCTGTTACCCTCTCTGTATGTCTGGCAGGTGTTATCGCCATAATTCCATACTGTGAGGGCAGTCTGATGTCGGAGAGCCTTTACTATGAGCTCCGCGGTTTTGTTCACTCCTGGTACGGCAACAAGCTGGTGGTTATTAATCCTGATCACGTCTTCTATACTGACAATGAGATGCTGCTCGCGGAAGGAGCGAAGCGCATACCGGAGCGCTACATCGGTATCCCGGAAGGATTTTCCGAGCAGAACGGCGAGACTTTCGCCTACAAGATTGTCGATCGCGGCCGGACCTACATAGTTGATACTGACCAGACTGAGTTCGAGCAGACCGAGCACGAGATCGTCGGCAGCGCGACAGGCATAGCCATACTGCTCTTTATGCTTACCATGGCTGTCGCGTGGTGGCTCTCCGGCGCAGTGCTCTCTCCGGTGAGGAGGCTTGCCGACTCGGTAAGGAGGAGCTCCTCGGCCGGGCACTATGAGCCCCTGGAGCTCATTGAGTCGCAGGATGAGATCGGATATCTCTCTGCTGTATGCGACCGGTCCATAAGGCATATCTACGAGCTCCTGCAGCGCGAGCGCTTCTTCTCATCGGATTTGAGCCACGAGCTGCGCACCCACCTCACGGTCATCAGCACCACAGCAGAGCTTATTGATGCCGCAGCGCAAAACGCAGATGAGGCTCAGGCCGCGAGGAGAATACTCAATGCCTGCTCCGCCGAGACCAGGCTCCTCCGGGTACTTCTGGCCCTCGCACGGGGAGACGGCATCGAATCCGCGGACGACGAGAAGATAACTGTTGCTGAAGCAGCAGCGAGAATCTGTGCTGAGCAGGCGGAGGCCGCGTCAGCGCGGGGGCTTGAACTCAGGACTGTGACGGAGGGGGAGCCCTGTCAGACAAAGGAGAATGCCAGCCTCATTGAGACCGTCATGTCCAACCTGGTGCGCAATGCTGTGAGATACACTAAAAAAGGCGGGATTACCATCGCTCTGATCCCTGACGGTTTTGAGGTCAGGGACAGCGGCGAGGGCATCGCGGCAGAGGATCTCGGGAAAATCTTCAAACCCTACTGGCAGGGGCAGAACGGCAGTCCCGAGGGACACGGAATCGGGCTGTCGCTCGTGAAGCGCATCTGCGAGCGCCGGCACTGGACGCTCACTGCCTCGAGCACTCCCGGGAAGGGATCGGTTTTCGCCGTTAGACTCACTCCTGTGAGTGAGTGCCGTGTGGCGGAGGCCTAACGTACGGTCTCCAGCGTGCTGTGCTCGCAGTCCCCGATGAGGTCAAGGCTCCTGTCGTAGAGGCGGCTCTGTACGCCGTTGAGCTGCAGGAGCGTTGCGAACACGTTGTCGTGCGAGGCGCTCTTGGCGGCCCTGGCTTTGAGGCAGCTGAGGTCGAGGCCTGTGCGCTTTGTGAACCCGTCAGAGAACCACATCACCATCGGCACATGTGTCTGATCATCAGGAGCGAGGGCGTAGGGAGCGCCGTGGAGGAAGAATCCTGACTCACCGAGGCTCTCGCCGTGGTCTGAGAAATACACGAGCACGCTGTCGAAGTCATTATGTGCTTTGAGTTCTTCAATCATATTGGAGAGCACAGAATCGGTGAAGAGGATAGAGTTGTCGTATGCGTTACGTAGCTCGCTGAGTGAGCATGAGCGGAGATCGCTCTTCGTGCAGACCGGTCCCCACTTCGAGAAGGCCTCAGGGTAGCGCTTCGCGTACTCCGGGCCGTGGCTTCCCATCATATGAAGGTAGATGGAAGTTGGACCTTTCACTGCCTGAAGAGCCGTGCGGAGCGCCGGAGGCAGCGTCTCGTCATCCACAAGCCCTGCTGCCATGTCCTTTGGCAGCAGATCTCTTGCGCTTACCTCCTTTATCCCCGTTGCCGCTCCCTTTGAACCTGACTGGTTGTCAATCCAGAATGAGGATACACCGGCGCGCTGCATGAGCGACGGGAGCTGCTCCTCGCTGAGGATCCTGTCCCTATCGTAGTTGCTGTGCCCGGCCTCAGAGAAGATGCAGGGGACGGAGACCGCTGTTGATGTGCCGCAGGATGCGACGTCGCTGAAATTTACAAGGTCCTTCACGGCACGGAGGCGCGGGGAGGTGTCGCGGGGGTAGCCGTCGAGGCCCCAGGATGAGGCGCGTGCTGTCTCGCCGACTACGGTGATTACGACTACGGGACGGCCCGAGGTGCGTGCTGGAAGGAGTTTGGGCGAGGGATCAATAACCTTGCGCTCCTTTACCGCGGATGCGGAACCATCAGATGTCACTGTGCGTACAAAGGAGGAAATGATGTTCTGCGGCGCGATGAAGTAGCGGGCCTCGTGGTTGTTGCGCATGTAGATGGCGACAGAGCTGTAGTCTGTCATGAGGGCGGCGCCTCCGGCAATGAGCGCAGTCAGAGCCCAGAGCAGGAGTCCGGCTCTTGAGCGTATGCTCAGGGCTTTAGGTACAAGGCGCAGTGAAAGCCATACCGGCGGCAGAGCGCAGATGAGAAAGTACACAAGGAGACGCGGGCTCATGAGGCCCATAGCCTCGCCTGAGTCAGTCTCAAGAGCGTTCCTGAGCATGTCAGGAGTCATCGCGGCATGGTAAAGCTCGGAAAACGCAAAACCGCCTGCTGCGATTATGCTGAAGAGGGCAAGGCTCCACCTCGCGAGCACTCCGGGGAGCAGCGCAGTCAGGATCATCATGAGAGCGGCATAGGCGCCGAGGAGACAGATCCCGCACGCAAAGGCGAAGCGGACGGCTGTTGCGGTGCCGATCCCGGTGAGCGACTCCTGCCAGAAGGGGAGTGAGGCGACGGCGGTCCACCACGCGGTTATGACGATGCACCAGAGCGCGGCCTGGCCGGCTGTGCCTTTTCTGATTTTTGAATCAGGAATGGCTGCAGGCGCCGGGGCAGTTTTTGGGTTTTCGTTTGCTTTCGGATGCCATTTGATTTTGCCAAGGAGCGGCATGGCTGGACTCAGGAAAGCACAGATCGCGAAGTCCAGAGTGCCTGCGGCGATCACGTGCGAGAAGAAATGTGCACCGCGGCCCATCTGGGCGAAGCCGAAAAATGTGCCGAGGACAGCAACGCTTATCAGGGCGATGCGGGCAATTTTGGGCCTGCTGTCCCTCAGGGCAAAATAGACCGCGAAAAGTGAGTAGGCGGTCCCTGCGAAACAGCTCGGCCAGCATTTGCCATGAAAGCTAAGCGAGAAAAGGTTCCCGGCAGAGGTTGAAAGCGGCTCTGTGCCGCCGAAATAGAGTGTGTCCCAGGGGCAGGCGACGCCGGACACGGCACGCACAGTTCCGTTTGCGATCAGGCTGAGCGCGATGGCGAGGATGGTCCAGAGGGCTGCGGGAGCGGCATCGCGGACTTCCTGGGCCTGAGAGCGGTAGCCACGGATGGTTATGTAAAGACACCAAATCAAAACAAAGGCGGTGATGATTTTGCCGGAACTATGAATCCTCTCGATGAAAGGAATTCCTTTCCATGTGAAACCTCTGCTTGGTTCGTAAAACATGTTCTCGAACCAGAGATCGATGTTATGGAAAGGCAGTATGGCAAGGGCAAGAAAGACGAGCAGTGATATTGTGGCGGCTTTGCCGGTGCCGGTTTGCAGAAAAGCTTTGACTCTGTGAGAAAAATGGATGCTGCTGATTGAGATTGCAGCTGAGTGTATGCGTGCTGATAGCATGATTAAATCCTTCCCAAATTTTCGGGGAGGAGTATGGAGATCAGGATGTCAGTGGTGCGTTATGGCGGCGTCAGAAATGCGTCAGGAAGTGAAATTTAAGGTGGCTGGGTTGGGAAGTTGTAACTGATGAGGTCATACGGAGTCATCTTTGGAAATACGAGGATTGCAAATTTGCTGACAGTCAATAGAATAGGACTGTAGCAGCTGTTCTGAAAGTCCCACTTGAAAGTGCGGACAAAATCCTGGACCGTAGGTCAGGAGTTCGCGTATGTACTCACTCGAAGAAAGGGAAAAAGCAGTAAAACTGTATATTCAGTATGGT
>ONIT01000129.1 GCA_900317945.1 uncultured Pseudomonadota bacterium | reverse complement strand
AGAGTAAAATAAAGAAAAACCCTTACAGCGTAAGGGTTTTCGGAGGATAGAATGGATTAAAACCTTGAGGTAATTTCCCGGTTTAAGGGAAACTCACGGCAGTAGCCTCATACGTTCTGCTGGATATTATATTTGGCTATAAGTCGATTTTTTATTGAGATATAGCCAATTATAATTCTGACTTATTGCTCAAATAATTGATGAGCCAGAATAAAATCTTTCTCCATTTCTTCCCGTGCCGGCCGGCAAATCCCTCTTTCCTGTCTGAAACAGGCACCTGACCTGTGAGTCAGCCCAACGGGGACGCTCTCCTTCCAGAGCAGAATCCACTGTTCCGCATCCTGATCACTTCATGTTTCATGAGAGGCCGGCTCCCTGGCTCTTCTCCCGCAGCGCTTACTTCCTTTCCTGCAGGCTTTGGGCCGGTGCCAGGTAGCCCGCCGCGCTCCTGATATTTTTTGTAATAATTGCTAGCAATCAGATAGGAATAGTGTAAAATACAGGGCAGTGAGACTCTCCTGCCATGGCGGGGGAGAACAGGATTTTGAGACATTGCCGCCAGGCCCCTGCGGGCAGTGCGGCGAGAGAGAGGAGACAGGACATGAGCGAGAAGGCCGACAGGTTCAGAGACTACGACATCACGACAAGGGCAGTCCATACCGGAAACGACTATGACAAGGAGACCGGAGCAGTCAGGAGGCCCCTCCACATGGCAAACAGCTATAAGCTGCCTGACGATCTCTCTAAGGTGAACTACTCATCGACGGATCTCCTCTTTTACTCCAGGAACGGCAATCCCAACCAGCACTGGCTCGAGGAGAAGGTCGCGTCTCTCTACGGCGCGAAGGACACGATAATCCTCGCAAGCGGCGTCGGCGCGCTGCACGCGCTGTTCTGGACTCTCCTCAAAACAGGGGACCATGTGGTCTACCCGAAGGTGAGCTACATGGCGGTCTACCGGCTCTTCCACGAGCTTTTCAACCGGAAGTTCGGCGTTAAGACCGAGATGGCCGACATGACTGACCTTGAGGCGGTGAAGAAGGCCATTACCCCGGGGACAAGGCTTGTTCATATCGAGACGCCTGACAACCCGACGAACCATGTCTCGGACATCGCCGAGATCGCGAGAATCGCCCATGAGAACGGGGCGCTCCTCTCGGTTGACAACACCTTCGCCTCTCCCTACAACCAGCATCCGCTGGAGCTCGGCGCAGACTTTGTGGTCGACTCGCTCACCAAGTTCGTGAACGGGCACGGGGATGCGCAGGGAGGCGCGATCATCTCGAACGACATTGAGACCATGGAGAGGATCCGCTATGAGGCGCAGGTCAATGTCGGTGCGGTAATAAGCCCGTTCAACGCCTGGCAGATCTTCCGCGGCGCCGTAACGTTCCCGCTCCGCATGGACCGGATCAACAAATCCACCCAGAAAATCGCGGAGTGGCTTGAGACCAGGGAGAACGTCACCTTTGTCTCCTATCCTGGACTTAAGAGCAATAAAGGCCATGAGCTTGCCGCAAGGCAGATGACCAACGGCTTCGGCGGCGTGATCTCGTTCGGGCTCCGGGCTGATGACAAAAAGGTTGAGCAGTTCTGCGCGAAGCTCCGTGTCGTCACGTTCGCGGTGTCCCTGGGGCACGACGAGAGCCTCATCTTCCCGCAGCCCAGCTATGACGAGAGAATAGGGCTCTATCCTGAGGAGTTCCGGAAAGGGTTCATCAGGTTCAGCGTCGGGCTCGAGGAGCCGGACGACATCATTGCTGACCTTGATCAGGCGCTGAAGGCTGTCGGGCTCTGAGCCTGAACTTTCCGGCGAGAAGGGGCCGCTCCGGGGGATTTCTCCGGAGCGGCCTTTTGCTTTTTTGAGATCGAGCCTGAGACCTGGCGGAGGACCAGGGTTCCTGCTGAAGCGCAGACTGTCGCCTATATTGTACTGTGACCTATGCCAGGCTGCCTGCGGTCTGCAAGGAGCCAGCGGAAGATACTTCCGGGGGACAATGCTGACGGCATCATGTTTCTTTATGAGCCAGCCGGTGCATCCCTGATTTCAGGGCTGGCAGGCCTTCCGGTTCTCCGGTATTTCTGGTATCTGCTGTTCGGCTTGTCAGGAACAGTACGCTCGATCAGCCCCTGATCAAGTGCCGGATGCAGATATTTTTTGCGGAAGGTCGGCCTGTGTGAAATGCCTATGCCGGCCATGATCTCGGAAGCGGACAGGGTCTTATCGCCAAGAACATCGAGAAGCAGCCTGATCGGGTTATTCAGGCGGTCAGGCGCCGTACTGCTGCGGGATGCCCTGCTGATGGCAGCAGCAGACTGCTGTTTCAGACTGTCTTTTATGACGTTCAGCATGAAATACACGAATTCATAGCTGTCAGACTTTTTATCTGAAGCGCCAAGGGCATCGTAATACTCTTTCTGACGTCTCTTAATCAGTTCTTCTACAGGAAGCCAAAAGAAAAGCTCTTTCCATTTCCCGAGAAAAAGACTGTGCCACATTCTGCCCATCCGGCCATTTCCGTCACAGAAAGGATGAATGAATTCAAATTCATAGTGGAAGACTGCGCTTTTGATCAATGGCGGCAATTTTGATGCTGAATACCATTTTAATAAGCTGTCAATCTGACCTGGGACAAATTCAGCAGGAGGAGCAAGGTGCACAAGTTCCGGACCATTGAAGATGCCGACTCCCCCGGAACGGAATTTTCCATTTTCCGCTGCAAGTCCGTCCATCATTATCCTGTGTGCCTTCAGAAGATCATCAACAGACAAAGGATTCAGCTTTGGCATGAGATTGTATGCCCGGCAGGCATTCCGGACCTCCGTTATTTCATCAGCGCTGCCAATGACATGCTTCCCGTCAATTATCGCCGTGACCTGTTCCAGTGAAAGTGAATTCTGCTCAATCGCAAGGGATGAATGTATGGTTCTGATTCGGTTCTCTCGGCGCAGGTGTGGATTTATCCTTTCTTTGTGCAGAATTTCGGCAGTACCGACAGCAACACTGATTTCAGAGGTCAGCGATATCATTTCATCAGTCAGATGAAAAGGAGGTTTGTATTCACTCAAATCTGTCACCTTAAAACTCAGAGCATTAATGATATGCCGCCAGTGCACTTTGCGGCTCCGGATGCTGCCTTGGTCGCGATCTTGGTCGCGATCTTGGTCGTGATCTTAGTCGCGATCTTAGTCGCGATCTTGGTCGCATGCAATTAAAAGCTGAATAGGAGAACCGCAAAAACTTCAACGGGCTGAACTATTCAGGGCCCGGGATGTCTGAGAAGGAAGAAAAGGAGACACTGCACCAGCTCCAGGAGACGCACTATGAGTACTACGGACGCAAAGCGGTCACGTCTCCTATCCTGGGCTGTCGGGCTCTGAGCCTGAATTTTCCCGCGTGAATGGCCGCTCAGTGGGCTTTCTCCGGGGCGGTCTTTTGCTTTCCGGAACAGCAGGACAGCAGGCCGGACGGGTTTTAAGATTCAGGCAGCTGTGCGGTTGAGGGAGCCTCTGACAGTGCGTACCAGTCAGGATTCAGCATGGACGGGCATCTCTTACTGAGCGGAATTTCCTTTGCTGGCGCTGACATACGGCAGGATCTGAATCAGCGCTCCCGCCATGTCCGCATGGCGTCATGAGTACAGAGAGGCTGGGGAGTCATGTATACTTGAGAGAGACAGTTCAGGAGGCTGATATGGTTGATACAGGGATGCACTCAGAGAGGTATGAGCCGGAAAAGGGCATGGCATCAGGAGCATGTTGGCAGTCCGGCACAGAGCAGGCATCCGTCTCTGGCATTCGCATGGAAAGCCTCAGTACGGAAGACGGCCTGCCTCCCTGCATTACCACAGGGGATCAGGTGCTCAGAGAGGGATGGGCAGCGTTCGAGCGCGCAAGCCGGATTGCGAAAGAAAACGGCATTGCTGATATGTCCCTTGATGAGATCAATGCAGAGATAGCTGAGGCGAGGAAAAACCTGTGAGCCCTGCAGCAGTGACGGAGAGCGGCGCCACTCTCTCTCAACGAGAGGTTCTGCAATGTTCAGGGAAGATGGCAGCATTTGCCCGGGGTGGTGTGTCTTTCGGAGATGAGCACGATTGACAAAATCGTTGAAGATTCCATTCAGACTCCCCTTGAGCTGGAGTTTGCCGTTTTCTGCATCGAGAATGTTGCTATAAGGCTTGGGATCAGCGGGGCGGACGCGTATGAGCTCCTGGCGGTAAAGAGCGACATCCTTCAGAGCTATATTGTGCCATGCACTGATGTTCTCCACACCCAGGGGAAGGACTATATCGTTGAGGACATCCTTGGTGTCATGAGGGAGAGAGGAATCCTGGAGTGATTCTGTATCATGGCTCTTCTGCCGAAATTGCTGCTCCGGATATCATTCATTCCAGAGAGGAAGTGGATTTCGGTCTTGGGTTTTACACTGCGCCTGACTTTGAGCAGGCAGTGAAATGGTGCGGGAAGTTCAGGCTGAAAGGTTCAGGCGGCGCCGTATCCGTATATGAATTTGACTGGAGTGCCATTCAAAGGTACAGGACTCTGCAGTTCGGCGGTTACAGTGAGGAATGGCTTGATTTTGTCGCTGGCTGCCGGCTGGGAAAGGATTCATCTGAATATGACATCGTTACAGGCCCGGCGGCCGGTGACGGGGTGTTCAACGTTCTTGAACTGTACACGAACGGCTATATCGACAGGGTGGAGGCAGTCAGCAGGCTGAAATTTGAGAAACCGAATTTTCAGATGGCCATACGATCACAGAAAGTTTTGGACAATGAACTGCACTTTTTACGGAGCGTGAGGATATGAAAGCTGATCCAATCCTGCTGCAGATGAAATACGCGCGTGTTGTCGGGCGCTTCGCGGATCGCTGCGGCATAACTCTGGGTGAGGCGCTGGATTTTTTTTACCACTCTGATGAGTACACACTGGTAAGTCAGGGAATCTCTGACATGCACTGCATGAGTGATGAATATCTTGCGGAAGACCTTGAGAATGAGTACAGAAGGAGCAGAAATTTTGAGGCCAGCGGCAGGGCTGTGCCATGCCGCAGCAGAGCCGGGAACAGGTGAGCTGGCTGCGGGGACTGCCATTATGTTCTTCAGCACAAAGTCCGTAAAAACTCAGAGTGATGGGGCTGTCTGATGTTTCACAGGATAAAATCGGTCAATGCCATGCCTGACTGCCGTCTCTGTGTGCAGTTCGCGGGCGGCGCAGTGAAAGTTTATGATGTTAAGGCTCTTTTTAAGGAACATAAGCAGTTCAGATTGCTGGCAAATGATCCGGAGCTGTTTCACAGTGTCAGAGCAGACACCGGAGGATACGGCGTCGTCTGGAACGATGAACTGGATCTTTCGTGTGATGAGCTGTTTCTGAGCGGAAAGACCGTCCTGGCAGAGTCCGGCTCTGCTGACGCCGCTTTGCCTGGGGATGAGACGGGGCTGAGGAAAGCCCGTGCATCTGACTGAAAGCTGCTGTACCGGAAAAGCGGCAGCTCATATCAGGCGTTAAACAGCGGACTGATGTCTGGCATGACAGCTTCTTTGCCGTTTTATAGCTCTCTGCGCCGTTCAGCCTCATGGATATCGAGATCGTACCGATTCTGAAGATTGAGCCAGAACTGAGAAGTAGTGCCGAAGAAGGCTGAGAGGCGCATTGCCGTGTCAGCTGAAATCCTTCCTTTGCCGCTGATGATATCTTGGATTTCTGACTCCGGAATATGGGTCTCTGCGGCGAGCCTGCCGGGCGTCGTATTCGCCGGCTCCAGAAATTCCTTCAGCAGGATTTCTCCCGGGGACACGGGGCCTGGCTCATTCATATCTGCTGCCTCCTCTTAATCAGTACAGTCCAATATACCACCAGGTGCCGGGTGCCATTGTTCCGAAGAGGAAGACTGAAGACCTCCGGCACAAATCCTTTGCTTGTCTTTCGCTGCCTGCTGTCCTGGGTGATACTGATGAAGGGCCGGCCATTGCGGCTTCCATGGCATACCAGTCAGCAATCAGCGCGCGGCCTGCTCAGCAGGGCCGGATTTTATCTTTCACATTTCTTATCATTAAACCTGAAATGATGATATAAATGATAAGATAAACAGCGCATGACAGGATATTCCGGAATTTTCAGATGCAGGAAAACGAAGATCTTGAGTTCCGAAAATCCCTGAGGGAGCTCATTTCAGTTTTACAGTTATGTACTAGAAATGATGCTTCAGGTTTTCAGAAGCATCTTCAAGTGCCATCGCTGTAAGAAGTCGTCCGAGGACGAGCTGA
>ONIT01000130.1 GCA_900317945.1 uncultured Pseudomonadota bacterium | reverse complement strand
AATGTTGAAAATTTAGTCAAATAACACTATTTTTATAATTTTTGATATAGGTCAAATTACGTAATAAGGCAGTTTATGTCATATATGATCTCTCCCTAACATATATGTCAGATGAAATATAACATAGATGACAATATATATAATTGACACGGTAGAGGGCGCAAGGTGCCTCTTCCCCGGGATCTGCCATGGCAGGGCAGCACCAGGCGCTGGCACCTTGCCTCAGGGGGCAGCATCCCGCGATGCGGGCAGCGCTGCCTCCGGGGTGGCGTGAGGGAAATTTAAAAAAAACAGTTGACGCGGGGCGCCGATGCTTATATCATATGCCCCGTTAACAGCAATGAGATGAATCCAGTACAGAAATTGCAGGTTCAACCGGTGCTTGTTGTGTGTCCTTAGCTCAGTTGGATAGAGCAACAGCCTTCTAAGCTGTGGGTCAGAGGTTCGATTCCTCTAGGGCATACCACGTGCTTAGCTCCTGCTTGTAATGGTGACTTTAGCTCAGTTGGTAGAGTCCCGGATTGTGATTCCGGTTGTCGTGGGTTCGAACCCCTCAAGTCACCCCAGTAAGCTGTGTTGGATTGGTTTCGTTGCTGTTTTTGTTTTTACGCGGGAGTGGCGGAATTGGTAGACGCACCAGATTTAGGTTCTGGCACCCTAGGCGTGTGAGTTCAAGTCTCATCTCCCGCACCATGGGCGGGCAAGTTTCCGGAATTCTCCTTCTGCATCTTTCTCACCCCTGCTCCATCCTTCCATCCAAGTCTTCAGCACCTCTGCCGTTCAGGCACTCACTCTTGTGTATTTCCCTGTCTGCATGAAGCACTCAGGGCTGCCTCTCTGCATGCCGGGAATGGTCTGCAGCGGATCAGTACCGCGCTCTCAGCTATGCTGGCGCTCTGCGGAGCGGGCAGGGCATTCACTGCGATGGCCGGCCTGCTTACGGCTCTGCTTCCGCATGGCCTGATGTCCGGCCCCATGGCTGTGAACTTTCACGGAGCCCATGATCCTGATCTTCTCCCGGCAGTTTTCCTCAGAAATTTTTTTCACTTTTCCGGAAATTTCACCGTGTCCTCCGGCAACTGGCTAACAGTTGCTGTGGACATTTTTGGATCTCCCTTTTGCCGGCGGGAAAAAGCAGAGGAGCCGCTTTCAGGGCTTTTCTGTAACCTGCAACACATGAAATTTTATCTCGCATGAAAAACCGGTTTTTCCCCGCCGAAAAAATTTCCCTTTTGTTCGGTTTTTGTTTCCTCGGTAACAATTTTCCGGCTAAAAATTAACCCGAAATATTCCGCAAATACCCCCTGAAAAATATTTTTTCGGGACAGAAACGGCATGCATCGGGCATGGAACGATATTGAATCAGGTTGTCAAGACTTCAATATATTGTAATTATTGGTATACTAAGCGCCAATATGTAGTGGGGAGCGCACCTGTGAAAACACAAGCGCCTCCCCAAAGTCCCGGCGCGCTGGATGTGAAAGAGGCTTCTGGCCGGCCTTTTTCAAAAGCGTCCACGGATTGATAACAGCCGGCCAGGATCGTGTGCTTTAAGGAAGGGTGAAGAGATGGATCTCGCTGTGATCAAACGCGACGGAAGTCGCGTACCGTTCAATCCCGAGAGGATTGTATCGGCTGTCAGCCGCGCGGCTGCTGCGTCAGGTGTGGACGACTGTTCGTTCTGCACGGAGATTGCCGAGGGCGTGGAGAAGGAGCTGTCGGCAGAGAAGATCACCGAGGTTGACATTACTGAGATCCAGCGCCTGGTGGAAGATCAGCTTATGGCAAGCAGCCATAAGGAAGTAGCCAGGTCCTATATTGAGTACCGCCACGACCGCGACCGCGCCCGTGAGAGCCGCAACAATCTCTCCAAGGAGATCAAGGGCCTCATGGAGCAGAGCAATGTTGACATCCTCAACGAGAACGCCAACAAGGACTCCAAGGTCATCCCCACCCAGAGAGACCTCCTTGCCGGCATCGTCGCCCGCCATTACGCCAAGCAGTTCATGCTCCCCCGCGATGTGGTGAGCGCCCATGAGCACGGAGAGATCCATTTCCACGATCTTGACTATTCCCCGTTCTTCCCGATGTTCAACTGCATGCTCATCGATCTCAGAGGTATGCTCGAGCAGGGATTCAAGATGGGCAATGCCGAGATCGAGTCCCCGAAGTCCATCACCACCGCGACTGCGGTAACCGCGCAGATCATTGCCCAGGTGGCAAGCCACATCTACGGCGGCACTACCATCAACCGCATTGACGAGGTCCTTGAGCCCTACGTCATGAAGAGCTATGAGAAGAACGTCGCCATCGCGAAGCAGTGGAACGTCCCTGATCATGACGGCTATGCGCGCGCCCGCACCGAGAAGGAGTGCTACGACGCCTTCCAGGCCCTTGAGTATGAGATCAACACCCTCCATACCGCGAACGGCCAGACCCCGTTCGTGACCCTGGGATTCGGCCTCGGCACCTCCTGGGCATCGCGCCTCATCCAGCAGTCCATCCTGAAGAACCGCATGTGCGGACTCGGGAAGAACCACAGGACCGCTGTGTTCCCGAAGCTGGTCTTCGCGATTAAGGACGGCGTGAACCACAAGAAGGGCGATCCCAACTACGACATCAAGCAGCTCGCGCTCAAGTGCGCGTCCGAGCGCATGTATCCGGATATCCTCAACTACGAGCAGGTTGTCCGCGTAACGGGCTCCTTCAAGAACCCTATGGGCTGCAGGAGCTTCCTCCCCAAGTGGCTGAACGCTGACGGAGTGGAGGAGATCGACGGCCGCAACAACCTGGGCGTTGTCAGCCTCAACCTTCCCCGCATCGCCATTGAGGCAAACCACGATGAGAAGAAGTTCTATGAGATCCTCGACAGCCGCCTTGCCGTATGCAAGAAGGCCCTGATCTGCCGCATCAAGCGCCTTGACGGCGTGCGCGCCAGGGTTGCACCGATCCTCTATATGGCAGGCGCCTGCGGCGTAAGGCTCAAGGCCGATGATCCGGTTGCGCCCATTTTCAAGAACGGCAGAGCATCTGTCTCCCTTGGCTACATCGGCATCAACGAGTGCATGAACGCGCTCTACGGCGACAGGCCGGTGTTCGAGGACGATGAGCTCAGGCAGAAGGCCATCAGGATTGTGAAGTACCTTCACGACGCCTGCGTAAAGTGGAGAGAGGAGACCGGCTACGGCTTCAGCCTCTACGGCACACCTGCGGAGAACCTCTGCAAGCGCTTCTGCGCCCTTGACCAGCGCGAGTTCGGCATCATCAAGGGAGTTACCGACAAGGGCTACTACACGAACAGCTTCCACCTTGACGTGCAGTACAAGACCGATCCGTACTCCAAGATCGACTTCGAGTCGCCCTATCCTGAGCTCTCGTCCGGCGGGTTCATCTGCTACGCTGAGTTCCCCAACATGCGCAGGAACCTCGAGGCGCTGGAGGACGTCTGGGACTACACCTATGACAAGATCCCCTATTTCGGGACCAACACCCCGATCGACCAGTGCTTCGCCTGCGGCTACAAGGGCGAGTTTGAGTGCACCTCGAAGGGCTTTGTCTGCCCGAACTGCGGCTGCCACGATCCGTCAAAGGTCTCGGTCATCAGGCGTGTTTGCGGCTATCTCGGCGCACCTGACGCAAGGCCTTTCAACAACGGCAAGCAGGAAGAGGTCAAGCGCCGCGTAAAGCATCTCGGCTGATCTGATCCCTTCTTCTGATCCAATGACCCGGTCCCCTCACGGAGGCCGGGTTTTCTTTTGTTTGTGAGTTTTCGCATCATTTCCAGAGCGGATTTGTGCAATAATCCGGCTGCTTTTTATACAGGCCGGGTTTAATGATTGCCGGCGGCCGCGGCGGATTTGCCTATAGGCGGAGTGCTTTCATGAGCAGTAAAGTAAAAGTTTCACTAAGCAGAAGAATAATGTGGATGCTGGCGGTTCCCCTTGCCGTCATCATGCTTGTATCCCTTGTATGCCTCTATGTCAGCTCATATTCCGGCATGAAGGGGAGCGCAAGGCAGATGATGAGCAACATCGTCGCCCAGAACTCATCGTTCTTCTCGTCATGGATCCTGTCGAAGGAAAGGGTTCTCAAGACCTTTGCCGACGGAACAGACGGGCAGCTCCGCGACCGCTCGAGAAGCGCTGTTGTAAGGGAGATGGAGAACTTCATCGACATCTATTTCGCCGATGAGCAGGGCGGCATGTATGCCGTGCTCAGCACTCCAGAGGAGTACCGCAAGGAAGGCTACGATCCGAGGAAGCGCGACTGGTACATCCAGGCCCAGGCGAACCGCGGCACTATTTCCCAGACCGCTCCTTATGCCGATGTCGACACCGGATCGATGGTCATCTCCATCATGCTGGCGAACTCCAAGGGCGTCTCCGGAGCTGACGTCTCCATGCAGTCCATCGAGGATTGCCTGAAGAACATCGTCCTCCCCGCGGGCGGTTACGCCATCCTGACCTACGGCCCGGAGAACAGGATCCTCGCAGGCCCCGACAAGTCATTCATGGACAAGCCTGCCTCAGCCTATGACAGCATGCTTGACAACGCGTCCCTCGAGTCCATCGCGGCAGCTGGCACCAAAAACGATCTGGCATCCCTTGATCTCAAGCACGGCAGCGTCTATGCCATCGGAGAGAACATCAGCGGCACCGACTGGAAGCTCTTCGTCTTTGTGCCGGTATCCACCGTATACTCAAGCATGATCAGCGGTCTCATTGCCGAGGCGCTTATCATTGTCATCCTCGCAGCCATTACGCTTTTCGTCATCACCAGGTTTGTGAGGAGGTTCATCTCCCGCCCGCTCTTTGCCTTCAGCGGATATCTTGACAGCCTCGCGAAGGGCGAGATCGCCGACTGCATGGAGCTCCATACCGGAGACGAGTTCGAGACGCTTGCCGAGAGCTTCAACCGGGTTATTGAGAGCCAGAAGAAGCAGGTAAGCTCCGTTTCCGAGTTCATTGACGAGAACGCCAGCCAGACGAGGAGCAGGAACCAGGAGATCTACAGCAGCGCAGCCTCCCAGAAGGATGCCATCGACGGCATGATGGGCTCGATTGACGCTGTCTACTCCTCCATGAACGTTCTCTCCCTCCATACGAGTGACACGCTGCAGGAGCTCTCCAAGATGCTTGACGGCACGGCGAACGGCAGAGTGCTGGTCGAGAGCTCCAAGAAGTCAATCGAGACGCTCAACGCATCGATTGAGAAGTCAAACAGCTCCATCATGACCGTGTCCGGCTATGTCAACAGCATCTCGAAGCTCTCTGACACCATCAAGGAGATCGCAGAGCAGACCAACCTCCTCGCGCTCAACGCGGCCATCGAGGCGGCAAGGGCCGGCGAGCACGGCAGGGGCTTCGCGGTCGTTGCCGATGAGGTAAGGAACCTTGCCGGAAGGACCCGCGGATCGACCGAGGAAATCCAGAAGACCATTGAGGATCTCCTGAAGAGCATGGAGGTTACGACCGAGCTCTCCACGGTCATCAGCGATGCCTGCGCCAACTCCATCAAGTGCACCGATGATGCGATTGACTATGTGAAGAGCATGTCCGACAGCATCTCCGAGACCGCGAAGAAGGCCGGTGAGGTTGCCGAGATGTCGCAGAGGCAGAAAGAGGCTCTTGAGGGCATCACCACCTCCGCGGGCAATGTCGTTGATGCGCAGCAGAAGCTTATCGAGACCATCAACGTCTGCATCAAGAGCTCTGACGAGATGATTGAGGCCTCGAAGGTCCTGAGCAGTCTCTCAACCGAGCAGATCCATGAGAAAAAGGACGTGGATGAGAATCAGGCCTGATCCAGAGCCTTCCCCTGACTGAAATGAGTCCCCCGGAGAGAAGTCCCCGGGGGATTTTTTGTGTGCTCGGCATGAGCATTGACTATAGGGTGAAAGTCCCGAACTCGCCCGCTGGAGGGAAGAGTTAGCGAATCGCAAGGTGGTCGGAG
>ONIT01000131.1 GCA_900317945.1 uncultured Pseudomonadota bacterium | reverse complement strand
TTGGGATTAGCCTACTCAAACTGGAAACGCCGTATGCGGATCCGCACGTACGGTGTTGTGAGAGGTGTGATGCTAAAACATCCGCCTACTCGATTGCCCTGCCCCTGCCCGCACCTTCCTGCACTCTCTCTCATCACACCGGGAAACCCTCCTCACCGGAGCGCTTTGCCGCCCTGCTCCCCGGGCGCTGCGGCCTATCCTGACTCCCATAGATTCCCTGCCCTTTTGAGGCAGGATGGAGGAGAACGATATGGAAGAAAATACTGGACTCGGCGCGGCCGGCAGGAAGACCTCCGGCAGCTGGAGCAAGCGCGTGAGTGACCACGCCGGCGAGGCGGAGATCTCGGAGCTCGGGAACAGGCTCTGCGATCATTATGGGAAGCTTCTCGGGGAGCTAAGGAAGAGCGTTGCTTCAATGAGAGAGGCGGACAGCGCCATGAGGAAGGCGCTCGCGGCGTACTATGACGGCGTGTTCCGCGTCTACCGCGAGATGCGCATGAGCCACGTGCACAGGCACGGCTGCTTCTCCTGCCTCAGGCTCAAGCTCAACACGCCGAGAGGAGACATCGTCGATCCGCCGCACTGGCAGGTGATCCTCTTCATGAAGGGAAACTGCCGGCTCGAGTACGGTCTCGCAATCAACCATCAGACCGGAAGGTGCTCCGCCGGGAGGGCAGGGAGCAGGCTGATGCCCTGGGAGAAGACCTACCTCGGGGTCATCGAGAGCTTCCTCGCTGATACCAGGGTATTCAGGCAGAGGCTGAGCAGCATCTCAAGGATCACGAAGAGCGCCTCGAAGCACATCGGGGATATGGAGAGGCTTCTCGCGAGGCTACGCTGCTTCAGCAACGGCTTTGAGGGCATCAGCACCGGAAGGGAGCAGAGGGCGCCTGCCGGTGCCGGCTTATCAGACTTTGCGGAGCAGTACGGCAGCGGCGGCCAGCCATGGTACAGTGAAGATCCCGATGACAGTCTGCAGGAAGGCGATGAGCTCAGCGGGATGTCAGGCAGCGATGATGATGAGTCAGACGGCTACGGAGAGGGAGTCATGGGGCCGGACGGGATAAGGACTATCTGAGAGAGCAGAAAGAGGCGCTTAGAGAAAGGCAGGGAGTCACAGCCCTGCCTTGTTGCATTTCAAGAGGAATAGCCTGTGCTTCTCTCAGGCCTTTTCCATGTATCCCTCACCGCGGAAGAACCTGCTGTTTTCCTCAAGGTGCTTCCTCAGGCTCTCAGCGCTGCTGCCGAATGCGGCATAGGTCATGGCTCCTGAAATCGCGGCGCCGATAAGCGGGATGACCTTGGAGAGGCCCTTTGAGAAAAGCTGCTTTGACATCCTGACCCCGATGATCTTGGCGATCTGCTTTACAAGGACATACCATCCCGCATGCCCGAACGCGACCGCCGGCAGGCGCCTCACAACCTGCTCTGCAATCTTCTCGCAGAGCTTTGCGGTGACCTTTACTGCCTCCTGCACGCCGAACATGATGCCAAGGAGCGGGGTAAGCAGGTTGATGGTGGCCGATGACACCTCTCCATGCTCATCAAGGAGATCAGGCATGCCGTAGAGGTAGGCGAGCTCCTGGCAGGCCCTCAGGCAGATGGCGCTGTACTGTCCCATATCAGCAACGGCAAGTCCCGCTGCTGCGGCAGGATTTGACGGGAGTCCCGTTGCCGCAGAAATAGCGGTTACCTTGTACCTCTCGGCCTGGATAACATCCTTTGCCACCCTGTCGATGAGATCCATGGAGAGATGCCTTACGGGGTTGTCCCTGACAATGAGATCAAGCTGTTCAGGGCGGCAGTACACACTGAACTCCCTCCTGAGGAAGGCTGCCCTGTCCACAGTGATCCCGGGGACGCCCATTGCAATGCCGATTACCCTGTTGAAAAGCTCAACACCAGTTTCCGTTTCTGCTTCTGCCATATACTTGGCCTCCCTCTGCTGAAGTGCCTGATGTCCTGCAGACCTGTACCTATAATCATAGGGATATGATGGTTAAGTCTCAATAGCAATGCTGACCTTATTTGTCAGTAACATGACATAATCTGCAAATAAACGCATCAGGCGCCGGCTCAGCTGCTTCCGCTCAGTAAGGACTCACCTCCCGGAAGAGATCATCAAGGGTAACGCACTGCACCTCAGAGCCGTCCGTGATTCCCTCAATGCCGTACGGCGCGATCATGACGGGCTTAAGAGTCTTCTTTGTTCTGGTCTCCGCACGGAACTGCTCCAAGAGCCTCTGAAGGTGCGAAAGGCATTCCGCTGCCGGCAGCGGGCTCTCCGAGTACTCAATCTCGCAGATGCTCACCGCCCGGTCGCCCCGGTCAAACACCAGGACTGGCCTTCCCTCAGGCTGCCAGGCGCAGATGCTGACCAGGATGCGCGAGATGCCGGCCGCCTCCCGGATCTCAGTCATGTGCCTGAGGCAGGAGATGGTGAAGGCAGCATTCATCCAGGTTCTGCGCTCTCCCTCATCGCTCCAGTAGCGGGGAGGAGCACCTGCGCAGCCGTTCACGAAGCGTAGGTAAAAGAGGAGGCAGCTGTCCGAAAGGCAGTATACCGCCCCGTGCTTTCTCTTCCTGAATGCTCCGTAAACCCTGATGAGGCCGGATTCCTCAAGGCTCTGAAGCGCATCCTGAATGATGTCTTCCGACTCGGGCCTAAGCGCCCTGGTGATTTCCTCTGTCCGCAGCCCGCGATCGTTCTGCGCGAGGAGCTCCAGGATCCTCCTCCCGGGAGAGCCTTCACTGACAGCAGAGAGCGGGCTGAGGAGGGATTCGCACTCTGCCCTGAGAGGCGCATCCGGAGAGAAGAAGAGCCTTTCAGTATTCTCCGCAAGGCTCTCCTTCGGATCTAGCATGGTGAGAAAGTAAGGCACGCCGCCCGTTAACATATGCGCGAGCAGGGTCTCCCTGCGATCCAGATGAAAGCCCCTCCTCTGAAGGAGCTCCTCAGTTTCCCGCAGCGTGAACGGCCGGAGCCAGAGCCTGCATACAATGCGGCCGTAGAGCTCTCCGGGATCGCCGAAGACCTTCTGGATCATCCAGCCGGGATCCGATGAGGCGATGATGAGCCTGAAGTTTCTGACCCAGTTCCCATAGCTGTTCCAGAAGTGGCCGAGCATGGTGAGAAAGCGGCTCTTCGGCGTGTCCATGTACTGCAGCTCATCAAGGAACACGATGATGCTCTCCTGATCCTTTCGCGTTTCTATGAAGCTGCGGAGCTGCCAGAAGGCATCCATCCAGCTCCTTGTAAAGGGAAATTTCTGCCCTGAGCTGGCGCTGAGCTCACGGGAGAAGTTATGGAGCTCATCTTTCCTGCTGCCGCCAGGAATGCCGGTAACCGTGAGATCAATGCGCTCACCGAGGAGCTCCTTAACAAAAAAGGTCTTCCCTGTGCCTCGCCTCCCGTAAACGGCAATGAACTGCCCCTCGTCATGAGAGAGACGCCAGAGAAGATGCTCCTCTTCATCCTTCCGCCCGATGATATTGCCAGCTGCCATGGCATGCCCTCCTCCCTTTCCTTCCTTTATAGCAGACCTGCCGCAGCTCTGTCAGACGGCAGGCTTTCTGAGTTTTCAGAGTTATCGCCATGGTTTCCGGAAATTACCCGGCGATAACCCTGTTTTCTGAGATTTTCATGATCCGGCCCGGCGGCGGGCGCGCTGCCGGATTCAAAGGCCTGCCGGCGCCGATTTGGGTAAAATACCGCTGTTTACAGGCAGTGAGAATAATCATGCTCAAAGGAAAGAAAGTCCTTTTAGGAATCACAGGCGGGATAGCCGCCTACAAATGCTGCGAGCTTATAAGGCTCCTCAGAAAGAGCGGAGCCGAGGTGCAGGCCATGGTGACCCGCCACGCGCTCGACTTCGTGACGCTCACTGTCCTCAAGGCCCTCACCTCAAATGAGCCCATGTGGGACGGAGACAGCGGGAGGCTACCTATCGAGCATATAAGAGCAGCTGAATGGGCTGACATCATCGTCATTGCCCCCGCCACCGGAAATTTCCTCGCGAAGGTCCGTGCCGGTATCGCGGATGATCTTCTCTCCACAACCGTCCTCGCCGGCTGGCAGAAGCTTGCCGTTGCCCCCGCAATGAACTCCCAGATGTACCTCAATCCCGCAACGCAGGAGAACATCGGAGTAATCAGGAGCAGGGGAATAAAGGTCTGGGGCCCTGCCTCCGGGGATCTCGCCTGCGGCACCACAGGCGCAGGACGGATGCTTGAGCCTAAGGAGCTCCTCGGGCTCATCGAGGACGCGCTCGCTCCTCGCCTCACGGAGAAGTCGCCTCGCTGCGTCATAACCGCCGGCCCGACCGTCGAGATGCTCGATCCCGTAAGGATGCTGACAAACAGGAGCTCCGGGAAGATGGGTTTCGCGCTCGCCCGCGCAGCCCGTGACGCGGGACTCAGGACCACGGTCATCGCCGGCCCCGTGAGCCTTCCGACTCCAGACGGCGTCGAGCGCATCAACGTGCAGTCAGCCTCTGAGATGCGCGATCAGGTCCTTGCGCTCCTTCCTGAGACCGACATATTCATCGGCTGCGCCGCAGTCGCCGACTTCCGTCCCGCCACAGTATCACCTCAGAAGATAAAGAAGGTCAAGGGCACCGATGAGCTCACGCTGACGCTCGTCAAGAACCCTGACATCATCGCCGAGGTTGCAAGGAGCGAGCAGCGCCCCTTCACCGCGGGCTTTGCCGCTGAGACCGAGAACCTTGAGGCATACGCAAAAAAGAAGCTCATAGAGAAGAACCTTGACCTCATTGCCGCGAACGATGTCTCGAAGAAGGACTCAGGCTTTGACTCGGACAAAAACTCAATCACTCTATATGACCGAGAAGGCGGCAGGACCGAGCTCGGCAAAGGGGACAAGCAGGAGCTCGCTGAGAGGATGGTGAAGGAGATACTGCGGCTCAGCGGCATCACTGAGCACCGCACCTGGTGCTGAGAAGCAGGGATTCATCAAGGCGGAGACTCACGCCGCCAAATCATTTTAAGGAACAGACATGGCAAGGAACGTAGAGATCAAGATTATTGACAAGAGAATCGGAACAGAATTCCCCAAGCCCGCCCGCTCAACGGCAGGATCCGCCGGATATGACCTCAGGGCAATGGTCAATGAGGACACCGTGATCCACCCGGGCGAAACCTTGTTTATCCCGAGCGGCATCGCCGTCAACATGAAAGACTCATCCATGGCCGCAGTTGTCCTCCCCCGCTCCGGGCTCGGCGCAAAGCACGGACTGGTGCTCGGCAACCTCGTCGGGCTCATCGACTCTGACTACCAGGGCGAGCTCGTAATCGCGGCCTGGAACAGGAGCTCAAAGGACATCACTGTTACCCCAGGCGAGAGGATCGCGCAGCTGGTGTTCCTCCCTGTCATACAGGCAGACTTCACCGAGGTTGACGAGTTCGACAAAAGCGAAAGAGGCGAGGGCGGCTTCGGATCTACCGGAGTCTGACCTGACTCTATGCATTCAGACTGCTCACGCTGAGCACAGAGCCGCCGAATCCGTCATGAGGAGAAAATCACTGCTGACGGCAAATTCCGCGGGAAAAGTATGGCAAAAGATATTACAACGGACGTAACGCCCCAGGTCTCGACATGGGTGCAGCAGCTTAAGGAGCTCGCAATCAACAACGGACTTAACTGCGTGTACGCTATCGTTATCTTGGTTGTTGGGATTTGGTTTGCAGGAATATTCGGCCGCGGACTAACTAAGTTCATGACGAACCGCAAGATTGACCCGACCATCTCGAAGTTTGTCGGCAATATCATCAAGTACGGCATCATCGCCTTCGTGGTAATTGCAGCACTCGGCAGGATCGGAATCGCGACCGCCTCCTTTGTTGCAGTCCTCGGTGCCGCAGGCCTCGCTATCGGCCTCGCTCTCCAGGGCTCGCTCTCGAACTTCGCCTCCGGCGTAATGCTCATCTGCTTCCGTCCTGTAAAGGTCGGTGAGTACATCACCGGCGGCGGAGCAGAAGGTACCGTCCAGGAGATCAGCATCTTCTCGACAACAATCCTTACTGTTGACAACAAAGTCATCGTTGTTCCTAACTCAGCGATCCTGAACGGCAACATCGTCAACTTCTCCCGCATGCCTGAGCGCAGGGTAGATATGAGCTTTTCAGTAAGTTATGGCGCAGACTTCCGTGAAGTAAAGAAGCTTCTCACCAAGATCGCTGACAGCAACGACAAGATCATCCACGATGACAAACATGCCTACGGCATCGTCGTAACTGATCTCGCAGCTCCCGTCATGAAGATTGCGGTACGTGTCTGGGTTAAGAACGCAGACTACTTCGACGTTCTCGGAAAGTTCACCGAGGATGCGAAGCTCGCATTTGATGCGAACAAGGTCGCTCCGGCAGCCGTACCTTCTCTCAATGTTCTGAACAGCAAGTAAGACGGCAGAGTGCAAGCCGCAGCAATCAATGCGGCATGCGCCCCGGGATCCGGAAGGGTTCCGGGGCGTTCTGTTTCTGGAATCATTTAGCAGCTGTACAGCCTCAAAAACTCCGGTAAGCCAGGCCCCGCATGGCTTTCAGCTATTTTTAACTTTTTATGATAGTGGCCTAAGTTGTTCTAATGGCCTGCCGCCGGACCGACGCCCGTCGGCGTGGCAAAATCATTTAGCACCGATTTTCACGTATCGCCTTGCCCCATAAGGCCTCACGGCGCTTTTATTTTTAAGCATAGAGGGCAAATTTGTTCTAATGATTTGCCGGTGCTGCAGGCTCAGCGATGCATCAGACAGATCCGTTTGGCACCTCTATTTTCGCGGGAAGCCTTGCCACGTAAGGCCTCATGGTACTTTTATTTTTCAGCATAGCGGGCGGTTTGTTCTAATGCCTGAGTTTGAACGTTTTTCAGTAAAGAAAAGACGGGAAGCCTAAGCCTGGTGCGGGTGCAGAGGCTTTCCGGTTTTATTTTTTTGTAGTTACACT
>ONIT01000133.1 GCA_900317945.1 uncultured Pseudomonadota bacterium | reverse complement strand
AAGCGTCATTGATACAGCCATGCTAGTTTGTAACTGAGTATAGCTGAATTATACGGTTCTCATGCTACTTTTACAATTTATTTATTAACAGTTCCTTATCTTGGCGGAAAGGACAGATGTGAATGTCACGTTCGGAATGGACAAAAATCTGAAGCTGGAGCTCGAGAGGCTGCTCTCAAAGCTTGGACTGGATATTACGGAATATTTTACGATGGCTGCAAGGCAGGCAGTCATAGAGCAGGGCATTCCATTCAAGGTGACAATGGAAATTCCGAATGCTGAAACTAGGCAGGCAATGCAGGATACCCTTGATGGGAAAGGGCTCAGCAGGGTATATTCCTCCTTCGGGGAAATGATGAGGGATATTGATGCTGGCGATTAGGCATCAGGCGATCTTCAGAAGGGATATAAAAGAATCCGGCAGCGCGGATATGACATTCCGCTGCCGGAGCCAGCGGCTGATGCCATGACTGCATCCGGCGGACTCTGACGGCGGGGATCCAGCGCGGCTTCTGAGCCGCATCATCGTGCGCCTGCCGTCAGGTCCTGCACTCCCCGATCTGTCAGTTATTTTCCCGGCATTTGCCTGATTTGGTTAATTTTTGTACGGTATTCTTCAGAATCCGAACGATGAAAATTTATCAATTTTCTTCATTTTATTAACTGTAACCCCACAAGTTCCAACGCAACAGCCCTTTACGCAAAAAACAAAATAAAGTGATCCGTATCGCAAACTTTACTCTATTTTGTTAAAATTGCGTGAAAATGCGGGAGGCCGTACATGCAGAATCTTCTTCTCACTTTTGTCATGACCGTCGGGGTTTTCGTAGCGGTTTTCATCCTTATGTCACTTGGCTATTTTGTCTACCACGTGGCCATCAAGGGCACCTGCGCGCAGCTCCGTGAAGTCGGCTTTGACTGCGACTGCAAGACCCCCTGCGTAAGGCGCAGAATCAAGAACTTCTTTGCCGGAAAGGACACCGAGGCAGAGGGACCCACGAAGAGCGAGATGATTGAGCAGTCGGAGAAGCTGAATGTCAGAGTCGAAAAGTAGCGCTCCCGGTATCTCCATCCTGCTCTCCTGTGCAGTCCTGGCGGGCATCATGGGCTGGACCGGACGCGGCATGGCCGAGCGCAGTGAATGCTCACAGCCGGCTGCCGCGCAGGAGACTCAGGTCAGGAAAGAGCCCCTCACTGCTGGCGGCACCGGCATGGGCACCTTCTACAGCCTCAAGGTGAACGGCGAGTACCCGGGCGGCCAGGAGGCCCTGGCCCGGGACGCCGAGGAGACCATCCGCAGGATAGAGAAGGAGATCTCCACCTTTGACAAAACCTCTGAGCTCTCGAAGTTCAACAATTACCAGGGCACCGGCAGGTTCGAGGTCTCCCGCGACACCGCGGTGATGGTCGCGGAGACCATGCGCCTCGGGAAGAGCATCGGCGGCGCCACTGACATCACCATTTTCCCGCTCGTAGATCTCTGGGGATTCGGCCCGAGCAAGAAGCCGGAGGGCTTCGTGCCTGACGACGAGTCAATACAGAAGGCGAAGTCTCTCCTCGGTCTTGACCGCCTCCATGTCATCATGGACGCCGGAAAATACTACCTGCAGAAGGACTTCCCGGAGCTCCACGTTGACCTCAGCACCGTTGGCGAGGGCTATGGCGCGGACCGCTTCGCCGAGCTCATGGACCGGAAGGGCGTTCAGAACTACCTCGTGCAGATAGCTGGCGCCTCACGCTCCAGGGGCATCTCCCCGAGCGGCCGCCCGTGGCGCATCGCCATAAACGGACCGCGCCGCGACGAGGAGACGGTGATGGAGACCATTGTCCCGGAGGAGATGGCCGTCAGCACAGCGGGGAGCTACCGGAACTATTTCGAGAAGGACGGGAAGCGCTTCTCGCACGCGATAGACCCTGTAACCGGTCGCCCCATCGAGCACCGCACCGTATCAGTTACGGTAATCGCGCCTACAGCGCTTGAGACTGACGCGCTCGACACCGGGCTGCTGGTCCTCGGGGCTGACCGCGCGCTCGAGTACGCAGAGAAGGCGGGGCTCCCGATTTACTGCATTGTGAAGGATGAGAGCGGGCAGTTCGTGAGCCGCTACAGCAGCGCCTTCGAGAAGTATCTCGCTAAATAGGCCGCAGGGCAGTGCGCTGCGGCCTGCGCAGTCCCCATGGGAACTGAGCGGAACTGGCTTATGTCCGCCCGAATCAAGGTTCCGGCAGACCTAAGTCAGCTGATCAGGCAGACAGGACGCCCTGGAGGTGCCCCGCCCGGTTGTTTACTGACAGGATAGGAAAAATGGGAAACAATTCAGCAATGCGTTCTATTGGCGGCTGGTTCCTGCATAACTTCGCGATCTTCGTGATTATGCTTGCCATGCTCTTCCATCATGAATACTGCCCGGTCAGCGCCTTTGCCGCCGGCTGCATCGTCCTGATGCTGGCCTTCCAGGTCCTCCATACCGACGTGTTCTCCGCGTTCGGCATCGGGGTGTTCTGCGGCCTCGCGCACTTCGCCATCGACCACTCCTTCCGCTTCGCCGGCATGATCCCGGTCGTAAGCGAGGTGGCGCTCTTTGCCGTAACCGTGCTCATACTCTATCTCATCTACTTCGCGGCGAACCTCCTCGGGGAGTCGGGGATAACGGCCTCGGTCTGGGTCCTCGTCGGGGCGCTCTTTGTATTCTACTCGCTGTATTTCCTCCCCTGGGGGCACAAATACCTGGGCTTTGACCACCTTGAGATCAAGGACTTCATGCCCTGGCTCATAATCTCGGTCGGCATGGCGGGCTTCCTCTTCTACATGCTGAGCCTCGGCATACTGCACCTCTTCTGGGCGGTCCTCTTCCATTTCCTCGTCTGCCTGTTCTGCTATTTCTTCAACTTGGACATGCACTTCCTCAGGTGCGTCTCGAACAGCTGCAACGTTGACGGTTATATCCTGGATGCCTCATGGCAGGTTATAAGGATTCACCTGCCTATCCTCGGATTCATCTTCCTCCGCATGATCGTAAAGGACAAAATGAAATGACAGCACCCAGGAAACTTGTCCTTCCTGCCCCCGCGAAGCTCAATCTGTTCCTCTATGTGAACGGCAGGAGGCCGGACGGCTATCATGAGCTGCAGACGCTGTTCTGCTTCCTCGATCACTCGGACTTCATCACGCTCGAGGCGAGGGATGACGACAAGATCGAGGTTTCCCCGGAAATCGAGGGAGTCAGGACCGAGGACAACCTGATGTACCGCGCCGCCATGCTCCTCAGGGAGAAGACCGGCACCGCGAAGGGCGCCTCCATTTCCATCAGGAAGATCCTCCCGATGGGCGGCGGCCTCGGCGGCGGCTCAAGCGACGCCGCGACCGTCCTCCGGGGGCTCAACATCATCTGGGAGACCGGGCTTACCGTTGACGAGCTTGCCGTGCTCGGGCGTCAGCTCGGCGCTGACGTGCCGGTATTCGTCAGGGGGCACTCAGCGTTTGCGGAGGGCGTAGGCGAGATCTTCACCGAGACCAACATCAAGCACGGCACTGCCGTGGTGATTGTTCCTGACGTCCATGTGTCCACGAAGGAGATCTTCTCCTCGCCGGATCTCCAGAGGAGCACGCCGAAGAGGCCGTTCTCCGAGCTCAGGAAGATGGCCTGGAGCAATGACTGTGAGAAACTGGTGTGCAGTCTGTACCCCGAGGTTGATAAGTGCCTGTCATGGCTGATAAAATGGGGGCCGTCCAGGATGACCGGAACGGGGGCGTGCGTCTTCTCGGTTTTTGATGACGCGGAGAGGGCAGAGCAGGTCATGCGCAGGATGCCGGCGGGATGGCGAAGCTTCGCCGCGCCGGTCCTCAGCGTTTCTCCCCTTATCAGGTCTCTCGAGAATCAATCCGGGACAGCGGCCTGACCGCCGTCCCATCTTCTCATAAAACTTGAGGTATATTGTGTCAGACATGAGACTGTTTGCCGGCAACGCAACTCCGGAGCTCGCCGGCAAGATCGCTGCCCGTCTTAAGACCAAGCTGGGCGACGCTACCGTAGATCGTTTCAGCGATGGTGAGGTTCACGTTCAGATCAATGAGAACGTCCGCGGCTGCGACGTATTTGTCATCCAGTCGACCTGCGCTCCTACCAACGACAACCTGATGGAGCTCCTCGTCATGATCGACGCGCTCCGCCGCGCATCTGCAGGACGCATCACCGCCGTCATCCCCTATTTCGGCTATGCCCGCCAGGACCGCCGCGTGCGCTCAGCGCGTGTGCCCATCACCGCGAAGGTTGTCGCTGACTTCCTCTCAAGCGTCGGCATTGACCGTGTCATCACCGTTGACCTCCACGCCGAGCAGATCCAGGGCTTCTTTGACGTGCCCATCGACAACCTGTTTGGCAGCCAGGTGCTCATCGAGGACCTCAAGAGCAGGACCTTCGAGAACCCTGTAATCGTTTCCCCTGACATGGGCGGCGTTGTGCGTGCCCGCGCCATGGCGAAGCTCATGAATGACATCGACATTGCCATCATCGACAAGCGCCGTCCCCGTCCGAACGTCTCCCAGGTCATGAACATCATCGGCGAGGTTGACGGACGCGAGTGCATCATCATCGACGATATGGTCGACACCGGCGGCACCCTCTGCCATGCGGCTGACGCCCTCAAGGAGCGCGGCGCGAAGAGCGTTGTAGCCTACGCCACCCATCCGGTCCTCTCCGGCAAGGCCGCAGAGAACATCATGGGCTCCAAGATCGATGAGATCGTCGTAACCGACTCCATCCCTCTCACTGATGCCATCAAGGCAACCAAGAAGGTAAGAAGCCTGTCCCTCGCTCCGATGCTCGCAGAGGCAATCCGCCGCATCAACAACGAGGAGTCCATTTCCGCAATGTTCGACTGCTAATCAGCCACCGGAAAGGACAGAAAATGAAGGGAGCTGCGGCTCCCTTTTTTATTGGAGCTGCAGGCCATGCTTGCGCACACACTAAAGCGCCGGAGTGGCTGAGTAACAAAACACGCTTCTGCTTTTCCCTGATCCTGTCTGCTTTAACGTGAGGCATGCGCAGTTTTTCTGTGAAGCGCTGAACCATTATTGGTTCTGATAGAATAGGTCAGTTACTGACCAAATCACACGTATCTGTTGCCCGGAAAGCAGTTCATAGCTGCAGGGAGCGCAATCATGACG
>ONIT01000135.1 GCA_900317945.1 uncultured Pseudomonadota bacterium | reverse complement strand
GAGGAGAATGAGGAAGAGTTCCTCAGGATGCGCGGCCCGTCGAAAGAGGGAAGGTTCTCACTGCCTATCGTTTCGGTATCTCTGGTCATAGACGAGCGCGGAGTGCCAATCGATTTCACCGTGTTCCCCGGAAACAAATCCGAATACCATCAGGTCCTTCCGGCCATAGAGCGGCTGAAGGAGAAATACCATGTGAAGGACTGCTACTTCGTGGCAGACCGCGGCCTGAACTCTACTATCAACTTTGATGCCCTGCTGAAGGGCGGCTTCGGGTTTATCGTTGCCCAGAAAGTCACCGGACAGAGCAAAAAGCAGGAACAGATAATGCTGTCGGAGGAAGGATGGGAGAATCTCAAATTCTCTCCTGAGGAAAACCTGTCATACCTGAACGCCGACCTTGCGTCCTTCAGGTACAAAGTCTGCGACATCGTCAAAAGAAAGCACCTGACAGCAGAGGAAACCGGAGACAAGCCCAAAAACATAAAGGTGAAACGCAAGATTATCTACATCTACGATGACAAACGGAAAAAGAGAGACCTGTATGAGCTTGAGCAGGCTATAGCCAAGGCAGGCAAGGCTGTAAACGAAAAGAAGCTGATGGGCAATCCCTCCGGCTCAGGCTGGCGCGCGCTGGTGAAGACAAAGAAGGAAGAGGCCGAGAACGAAGACGACAAGGAGATGTATCAGGCAGTCGGCCTTAAGGATGACGTGATAGAATACGCGCGCCGTGCTTGGCTCGTACCATTCCCTGGAGAAGATCGAGGAGTGCTTCAGGGTGATGAAGAACAGCTTCGAAATCCGCCCGATGTACGTCAAAAGGAATGAGCGCACGCGCGCCCATGTGCTCATCTGCGTGCTGTCGCTTATGGTTCTGAGACTTATGCAGATTGAGCTTGCCCGTGCCGGCAGTTACATGACCGTCGACAGCATCACCCGTGCGCTTCACAACGCGCGCCTGCTGCCGTTAAGGACAGAGAGCGGGACAATCATGGTCAACTGCGAGGAAAACGACGGGATCTATACCGATGACCCGTCTCAGGACAAGGAGAGCGGTGCTGTAGAGCGTTATCTGAGAGTGCGCGAACAGAATCCTGACAGCACGGACCTGATTATGAAGACTCTGGGCCTGTCACCTCTTGGCCCGTTCAACTCTGTGGATAAAACCAAGCTGTCATTGAAAATAGCGCAGTCGAACAACAGTATCCTCGGTGATGCGATCGACGCAATAACAGAGAGGAGCCATTAGAACCAAATAGGCCTCTATGCTAAAAAATCTACAGGGCCTCAGGCCTTGTGCCGATTGGCTTTGTTTAGATATGAGGTGCTAAAGACAGGTGAAACTGGCACATGTGTCCGCTGACATGGGCGTGCCTGCCGCGCAGCGCTTCCTCGGACTCGCGTACCTTAACGGCCGGGCAGTGAAGCGGGATACCGCCGAGGCCGTAAGTTGGTTCAGGAAGGCCGCGGAGCAGGGATATGCGGACGCGCAGACAGATCTCGGTCTGCTCTACTATGCCGGCGAGGCGGTAGAGGCTGACTATGCCGAGGCGGCGAAATGGCTCAGGAAGGCCGCAGAGCAGGGCGATATCGGCGCGCAGACGCTCACCGGAAAACTGTACATCGCCGGAAACGGGGTGAAGCAGGATTTTGCCGAAGCTGCAAAATGGCTCAGGATGGCAGCGGTTAAGGGCTGCCCGGATGCGGAGTATACGCTCGGACGCATGTACCTCAACGGTGTCGGAGTGGAGGAGAACAAGGAAGAGGGCCTGAAGCTCATACGTGATGCCGGGGAGCAGGGGATCAGGGAAGCGAAGGCACTCCTCATAGAGTTATCTGAAGACAGCGCTCATCTGCAGGAGAAGTGACTTCGGCTGCCGGCCTCTCAGGATCTGCTGCGTAGAGGATATTCTGATGCAGACAAGCCCGAAATATCTTTCAGAAATCGAGTGATCTGCTGTCCAGCAGGAAATCATAAACGCTCATCATCAGGATCCCGTCCTCTGTATAAAAAGGCGCGGGCGTATCGGACGTTATCACGATTTTCTTGAAAGAGTCGCTGATCTTCAGGAACGGCCTGATTTCCTGCTTTGTTTTTTCCGGTGTCTCTAAAAGATACGCCGACTGGATATAATATTTTTTGGAGGCTTTTGTGCAGATAAAGTCCACTTCAAGCTGTTTTTTTACAGGCTTCCTGTTTTTATCCTGCTCGGTGATGCTTAGATTGCCCACATCGACCTTGAAGCCGCGGATCCGGAGCTCATTGTAAATGATGTTCTCCATGGAATGGGTGACTTCTGTCTGTCGGTAACCGATTCTGGCGTTGCGGAGTCCCAGGTCGGTGAAGTAATACTTCTGCGGCGTGCCGATATAGGACTTACCTCTGATATCGAAACGCTTTGCCTCCTCGATCAGAAATGAATCCTCCAGATATCCGATGTACTTGATGATGGTTGTTGCCGTGATTTTTGACTTGTTCACCGAGTGAAAAGTATTGCAGAGCTTGTTCGGGTTTGTCAGAGATCCGACAGAAGAGGACAGAATATCAAGCAGGGTTCCCATTTCACCGACATTGCGCAGCTTATTCCTGATCCTGATATCACGGATATAGGTTTCCGTAAAAAGACTGTCAAGCAGCGCCATTTTCTGTTCCGGAGTTTGAGCCAGAACAACAATGGGAATACCGCCGTAGGTCATGTATTCCCTGAAGCCGTCATAATAATGACCCTTGTAAACCGTCATGAATTCCGCAAAGGAGAGCGGGTACATATGCACCTCATCGCCTCTGCCGCCGAATTCCGTAGCGATGTCCCTGGAGAGAAACCTTGCATTGCTGCCCGTTACATATACATCGCAGTTTTTCTTAGCGGCAAGCCCGTTCAGGACGCTTACAAATTCCTGCATCAGCTGGACCTCGTCGAGCAGAATGTAATACTGTCCGTCATCTTTAAGCTGTTTCTGTACCCATGGGTAGAAAACTTTCGGATTGCGGTATTCCAGATTTTCAAAGAGATCAAATGACATTTCAATAATATGATCCTGGGGAACACCTTCATTTATCAGATGGTTTTTGAACAGAGTCCCGAGCAGGTAGGATTTTCCGCAGCGGCGCAGTCCCGTGACAACCTTAATCAGGCCGTTATTTCTGCGTACTAAAAGCTTTTCAAGGTAATTGTCCCGCTTGATTTCTGTATCCATAAGCTGCCTCTAAAAGATATTTTGGTACAGTATGGCCATTTATTTCTTCTACTATAACGCATCTATTTAAAGTTTTCCGGTCATCTGGAAGATATTCAGGGAATATGATCCCGAAATATCTTTTAGTGCTGACTCAATCTGCTGTGATCTCTATCATCAGTTCCCTGATCGGCTCTGCTTGATGGCCGGTATTAATGGAGAAGATATATGGGAAAATGATTCTGACTGCTTAGGCGGGATGGCGGCGGAAGGCCGCGGCGCTCCTTAAAGAGCTCTCAGCGGAACAATGGTGTAAGGCACAGGATCCGGTGACAGTGCGCCGCCCCCGCCGTTGCTTGTTGTTCCGTCTCATCTACTATCAGGTTATTGCAGGACCATGAGCTGAGGACTGGCCTGAAGCCGTCTCTAAAAGAGATTTTGGTACAGTATTACCCTTAATTTCTTCTAATCCGGAGCATACGTTTGAATTTTTCCGGACTCTGGAAGATATTCAGGGATTATGATCCAGGAATATCTTTTAATGCGGTCAGGCTCAATCTGCTGTTATCCTCTCAGCAGTTCTCTGAGCGGCCCTGCGCGTGACGGCAGTCAGACATCCAGGGAGAAGGCATATGGCAAAGCTGATTTCCGGGGCTGCGCCGGAATGGCTCCGGAAGGCCACGGAGCGCGCCATCCGGAAGGCAGAGACGGCTCCACAGGGATCCCGGGATATAACATCCCTGCCTGCCTTTTACTCCTCAGTCTCCTCTCCGCCGTCATTGCCCTCTCCAGCCGGAGTATTGTCAAACCAGGCGGTAAGGTTGAGCTTGAAGGCGTCCATGCCGATGCTCTGATCCACGGCCGAGAAGGCGAAGAGCCTCATGTCGCCGGGGCCGAACTCGCGGAGCGCTGCGGCGGTCTCGTCAACCGCCTTCTTCCTCTGCCCCCTCGGGAGCTTGTCCGCCTTGGTGAGGAGAATCTGGAGGGGGATCCCGGCGGCGAGCGACCAGTCAATCATCTGACGGTCGCCCTCCTTGAGTGGATTGCGGATATCCATGAGGAGTACGAGGCCCTTCAGGGACTCCCTCTTCTGGAGGTATTCCTCAAGGGAGCGGTCCCAGGTCGCCTTCTCCTGCTTCGAGACCTTCGCGTAGCCGTAGCCCGGGAGGTCCGAAATTGAAGGGGCGCTCATTACGAAATGAACGCTGTTGAAGTTGTACGGGGTATCGCACTTTGATTCCATAGCCTATCTCCTCTGTCCGCCGCCCGTGCAGGCGTCAGGGAGTATACATGATCACTGCGCCCAGGGCTCTCTTGAAAACTCAGATTGCGGACATATGTATAATTATTGACCAGTCACGCATACCGGAAAAATGCCGCAATTCCGGCGCTTTTTAGTTGATTCAGCGGTATATTTTTTGCAAATCAGGTATATCTTTCCGGAAAACCAGTGCCCGCCTTATCCACGGGTGACGGCTTTACGGAAGAGAGACCATTCTTTGTCAACCCGCCGCCTGCAGTTCGCGCGGCTTAGAGAAGGAACGGCTGAAGGCCCACGGGCCCCAATCCCGTTCGAGATAACACATGAGAACAAAAACCATTATTCTTGCTGCGCTTTTCTCACTAATCCCTGCCGTGCCGGTCATGGCAGCTGACGCACAGACCGCACCCGCGCCGAAGGACGGCGCAGCTACCGCTCCTGCCGCTGACGGACACGCGCACCGCGGCTTCCGCCATTTCATCGCCGCTGACCGGAACGGCTATAGGGAGCTCCTGAAGCTTGCCGATGACTATGACGCAAACCATGACGGAGTCCTCGACGAGAACGAGCTTGCCCTCTACAAGGCAGGGCTCGTAAGCCATCTCGAGGAGGATCTCGCCGCACTTGCCGGGTTCAAGGCCCTCGACACTGACGGGAACGGCTACATCACCCTTGACGAGTTCGCCGCCTACGCGAAGACCGCTGACGGAGGGAAAAAGGGCTCGGCAGTGCCGGGCCCGAAGAAGATGCCTGCCGCAGACGGAAAGGCGGGGCCGCGTGACGGCGCCAGGCACCACGGGCCTGATGGGAAGGGCGAGCCCGGGAGGCACGGTGAGCACTTTGACGGCGCGACCGGCGCAACCGAGCTCAGGGCTGACGGCCGCGGGCCGCACGGACATGGCCATGATCATGGCTTCGGACCTGGGCATGAGCCCGGACA
>ONIT01000137.1 GCA_900317945.1 uncultured Pseudomonadota bacterium | reverse complement strand
GGTTACCCTGACGATGAATACTTCTTCCTCAAGATCATCGATGCCAGCAGAAGGAAGTATGTCAGGAACGAGCCATCACACAGAAAAAGTGATTGAGCCGAACCTCTTCGCCTCCTTCCAGGTTCCCTTGTTCCCGGAGAGCTCCTCAAGGAGCTTCGCGCTGTCGCCCGCTGGGCTTACGCCCGAGGTGCAGAACGGGATCACGGTCCTCCCCGAGAAGTCATGCTTCTCCACAAAGGTGTAGAGGACCCTCGGAGCCTTGCCCCACCAGATGGGATAGCCAAGGAACACCGTGCCGTAGTCGCCGAAGGCCTTGCTGTCAGCCTTTATCGCGGGCCTCGAGCTCTCGTCATTCATCTCGACAGACGAGCGGCTCTCGCCGTCATGCCAGTTGAGGTCTGCGTCGGTGTACTTCTCAGCAGGCTCAATCTCCATAATTTCAGATCCGGTGAGCTTCGCGATCTTCTCAGCGGCAGCCTTGGTGTTCCCGGTTGCTGAGAAATACACGACAATGCTCTTTGTCCCGGCCCCGGGCACCGGAGCGCCATCTGCGGCCCCGTCAGACGCGAAGGCGCCAAGCGGCAGCGCCGCAAGAAGAACCGCTGCGATTATTCCCTTTCTCATGATGTGATCTCTCCTCATCCCTCATTCAGGTTTCACCGCATTGTTGCATATGAAATGACCAGCGTCCAATGATTATGAGTGATGCGGAGGTATAAGAAAATGTTATGGATGACACCTGCCTGCTCAGGTTAAGAGGCACAGGTGAGGAGCCGCTGATGAAAGCCGCTCTGGAAAGTGCCCGGACGCATCCCGGGACAGGACCCCCGGACGAAGGAGCTCCTAAAGAGGCTGACGAACGGCGCGTCGCGTGGGAGAGCCAGGAGAGAGGAGTGGCAGAGGAGCTGCAGCCCCAAGAAAGAAGGGAGCAGGCAATTCCCGCTCCCTCTTACGGCTGCCGGCCTTCACCGGATCAGCCATGCCCGGTTACTTCTTCAGCGCGAAGCCGGTCTCATTCACCCAGCTGCTGATGTCGCTGTCAGAGGGATGCTCCGGGAACCTCTTCGCGTCCTTCCAGGTTCCTTTGTTGCCGGAGAGCTTCTGGAGCGTTCTGCCGCTCTCGCCCTCGGAGCTGGAGTGCGTGGTGCAGAAGGGAAGCACGGTCTTCCCGGTAAAGTCATGCTTCTCGACGAAGTTCCAGAGGACCTTGGGCGCGGTGCCCCACCAGATGGGATATCCGAGGAACACGGTATCGTAATCAGCGAGGTTCTTCGTGTCAGGCTTTATCGCGGGACGGATGCTCGCATCGTCCTTCTCGACCGAGGTGCGGCTCTCGCCGTCATGCCAGTTGAGATCCGCCTCGGTGTACTTCTCTTCGGGAACGATTTCCATAAGGTCGGATCCGGTGAGCTCCGCGATCTTCTCCGCTGCTGCTTTGGTATTGCCGCTTGCCGAGAAATAGACGACTATGCTCTTTCCCTTAGCGCTCTCTGCCGCGCTGCCCGCGTCCGCCTGGGCATCTGCTGCCGATGCGCCGAAAGGAAGCGCCGCGAGAAGGAACGAGGCAAGGAATGCTGCTGCTCTTTTCATGATGTAACCTCCAGCATTTCATCAGAATGAGCGCATTCTGACACAGACTTTGTGAACAGTCAAATTGATATTTCACATACCGGAATAATATGATTAAAGGGAGACAGAAAGGCGCCGCCCCGCTGAGAGACAGCGCCCCATAATTCAGAGCTTCGTGAGATCGAAGCAGAAGAGCCTGATGTCCTCAAAGGTGCCGTCATTGTGGCGGTAGGCCCCCGGGACAGTGCCCAAAGGCTCAAAGCCAATTTTCTCATAGAGCCTGATCGCCGCGCTGTTCGAGGCTACAACCGCGTTGAACTGCATGACGCGGAATCCGAGCTCCTTCGCCTTCCTCAGGGACTCCCTGACGAGAGCCTCCCCGGCGCCCTTCCCGCGCGCGGCACTTGCGACAGCGTAGCTCGCGTTCGCGATGACCCCGCAGCGCCCGATGTTGTTCGGGTGCACGATGCAGAGCCCCAGGACCCTGCCATCGTCATCCACAGCGACGCCGCTGAAGGACTGCGCGGCAAAGAATTTCTCCGCCTCGTCAGACTTCAGCTCCCCGACCTGCGGGAAGGCGTTCTCCGCCCTCACCACCTCGTTCCAGATGTCCCTCATGGCGGGAACGTCGGCTGTCTCAAAAGCCCTTACCAGCATCTTTTTCTCCATTATGAATCAGTGCCGGCTATTTTAGTCCTTATGGAAGCGCTCGGCTGCGGCAAGGACCTCCTCCATCGCCTCCGGATCAAATTCCCGGTTCCTGAAGTAAACCCTTACGTCCTCGTCGGTGATTTTCCGGATGACGCGGCAGGGGTTGCCGGCGGCTATGCACATCGGCGGGATATTCTTCGTCACGACGCTCCCGGCGCCGATGACGGAGTACTTCCCGATGGTGATGCCGGGGAGGATGACGCTGCAGCCCCCGATCCAGCAGCCGTCCTCAATTGTTACGGGGATGCCGTATTCATAGAGAGTTGACCTGGAGGCGGGATGCACCGGATGCCCGGCGGTGAAGATGGAGACATGCGGTCCCAGGAGGACGTTCTCGCCGATGGTCACCTTCCCCACATCAGTTATGGTGCAGCCGTAGTTCGCGTAGAAGCCCTTCCCCACCTCGATGTGGCTCCCGTAGTCGCAGTAGAAAGGCGGGACGACAACCGGATGGTCGCTCTTCCCGAAGATCCCGGCGATCGCACTCGTGAGCCCCTCCTCGTCCGTCGGGTCCATGGTGTTGAACGCCCGGAGCTTCAGCCGGCACTTATGCATCTCGTCCATGAGCCCGGGCGACACCTTGTAGGCCATGCCGCCGGCGCGTCTCTCGTCCTGTGTCATTGTTCCTCCATCAATCAGCTAATCAAAGCCACACGTCAGAGCGCGGAACTAAAAGATTATAACCTTTACCAGATTTGGCTGAAGGCGATCGATGAAACGATTTCTTAAGCGAAACATGCTACAGCTAGAAGGAAAGGAAAAGCTCATTTCTGGGGCGTAGTATGAATGACGATGGCGCATGTGGATCTCAGGAGCGGTACAGAGCCATGGCAGAAAGGAGACCTGAACAATGCTGGCACTATCCAATCACGTGCCGATCCGGATACTTCCCCACCTGGAACGCCATACGGATCATACAGCTCTTTTTATCAGCGTTTCAAAATTATCTGCAGTAATTCCTTCGGTGTAACAGCAGGGACTACAGAAGACGAAAAATCTCTGATATTGCAAGTTACGATATAATCTGCTCCAACATCCTCAGCACATACGGCCTGCAGACAGTCTTCAAAATCTGAAAACTCCCTGTTGCTGACAGCCTCAATAATTCTGGAATCGTCCGCTACTGCAGTATGAAGAATATTGCACAGATACCCGAGTGCCATACGCCGCTGCTCATCAGGCCATTTTCTGAGAACATACCAAATAGTGGACAATGAATGAAAGGCATAGTATCCCGTCAGATGACGCTCAGCACATAGCCGGATCATTTCTACCGATTCAGACAAATATGTATCCGGCCTGTTTGTGATGTAATTGATCAGGACATTGGTATCAATCAATACTTCCATATTTCTCATCCAAGGCCTTTCCTCTCTCTATATCCGGATCAAAGTCCGAAGGCTGATACTGACCAGCAGACTTCCTAAGCGCCTCCAGCTTTGCAAATGAATCCATCGCCTTATTATTTGCCGTACTGTGTTTTGAAATTAAACCACGGATAATAAACGGGATTCTGTGTTCCCTAAGGACTGTTTTAGTAAATGTCTCATAGAAAGTCTGCTTGGTCTGCCCCATGTCATCCAGCATATCATCAAGCGCAGCATAGTCATCATCATCCAGCCGTATACTGATTGTTTTCATATCTGCCACCTCCTGAAATTAATATATAGCAATTTGACTCAAATAGCAATCTATATAGAGTGAAATCATGTAGTGATCCAGCTCACAAAAAAGACTTATATTCGGCAAATACTTAAATTTTTTATTATAATTAAATTATTTACTATTTGTCAAT
>ONIT01000138.1 GCA_900317945.1 uncultured Pseudomonadota bacterium | reverse complement strand
TTGACAAATAGTAAATAATTTAATTATAATAAAAAATTTAAGTATTTGCCGAATATAAGCCTTTTTTGTGAACTGGATCACTACATGATTTCACTCTACATATATGTGAATTTCCCACAAATACCCTGAGTCCGCTAAAATAAGCCGGTTCATTTGGATCGGATCCGCGGGATGGAAGAGTCAGTCAGCACAGTAAGCGAGAATACGGAGGAGGCAGGGCAGATCGCCCTTGAGAAGCTCCGTGAGACCGTCGCAAGGGACTTTCTGGGATCCGAGGCCGTATACCAGTCCTTCAAATCGCTGGTCAGCAGGGAGCAGTACGCCTCCATCCGCACGGAATACGTGCGCGGCTGGTTCAGGGACAACCTTGATCCGGAGTTCCTGCAGCCAAGCGACGAGCAGCTTGAGATAATCGCGAACTCCACCGGCAACACCCTCGTAACCGCCCGGGCCGGCTCCGGAAAGACCACGCTCTCGGTCTACCGCGCCCTCTTCCTCATCGCGGCGCTCAATGTGCCTCCCAGGACCATCCTGATGCTCGCCTTCAACCGCTCAGCCGTGCTGGAGCTCAGGGAGCGCATGTTCCGCCTGCTCGTCACCCGGGAAACCTGGGAGGCGTATTTTTACGAGGCGGCTCCGCTCGATGAGCGCTCGAGGGAGGCGGTCCTCAACAAATGGGTCGGCATTGCCTGCGCAGTGCTGCCGATAATCAGCACCTTCCACCGCCTTGCCTATACTCTCGTGCACCCGGACAAGAGGCAGTTCTCCATCGGAAGCGGCGATGAAAGCGCCGGGCTCAACAAGGACGCGCTCTGCCACGCGATAGAGTCGGCGATAAGCAGCTCTGACGAGACAGTCTCGGGCTTCATCAGCGCGTCCGGCATCAGGGGAGGCGATGACGAAACCGTCAGCAGCGGGGAAGGCGATAAGCAGAACTTCGACAGGGTTACGCTCAGGGACGAGCGCGCCCCCTACGTTGCAGCGAAGGAGGCCCTCGACTGGCTCTTCGTGCACGGCATAGACTACAGCATCGACCAGGGACAGAATGACATCCTCGCCAGGCTGAAAAACGAGAATGACGAGGTTCTGGGCATCATGTACGAGGAGGTGCCGCCCCTGCCGCCTTCCGTGCCGTTCTTCATCATGCCGCACAGGAAGAAGGTGGACTTTGATGACGAGAAATGGCTGCGCTTCATCGAGAAGTCCGTGGGTACTGTGCCACCGCAGCTTTCGGATCAGGACATCTGGCTGCGCTCGGTGAGGGTGAGGAACCACTATTTCGACGTGCTTACCGGCTTCTTCACAATCTGCCGCCAAAAAAGGCTCACGCCTGATGAGCTTGACCGGATGGCGGAGAGCTATCAGCCTTTTGACAATAACGAGGGAAGCGTCGTAAGGATCGCGGTGCAGATCTACCGCTGGTACTGCGAGGAGCTCCAGGAAAACAGGCTTTACGACTTCGAGAAGCTCTTCACTGAGACGGAGAAGCTCGTTGAGGAGCACCGCTTCCCGACTGTCGAGAATTTCCGGTTCATCGAGATAGACGAGTTTCAGGACTTCTCGCAGTCCTACTATGACCTTATAAAATCCATCACGGACGTGTCGAAGGCCAGGATTTTCGCCGTCGGCGATGACTGGCAGGCAATCAACAGCTTCGCCGGCTCGGATCTCAAGTTCTTCAGGAACTTCAGCACCTACTTTGAAGGCGGCACCGTCGCCTACCTTACGACCAACTACCGCTCAGGAAAGAAGATAGTGCTTGCCGGCAACCTTCTGATGGAGGGGCTCGGGAAGGAGGCGCGCGCGGCCGAAAGCGCTGAGGAGGCAAGGGTTGTCCTGCAGATGGGAAGCACCGTCTCCAGCTCGCTCAGGCTGCAGATGGCGAGGACGGTAAAGGGGATAGCGGAGAAGCTCAGGGAAGCCTGCCCGGAGGAGAGCATCGCCGTGCTCACGAGGACCACGGCCGAGGCCTCTGCCTACAGCTGGGTCGCCAAAAAATACGGCCTGATCCTGAGCACCGTCCACAAGTTCAAGGGGCTCGAGGCTGACAACGTAATCCTGAACGTTTCCAAATGGTGCTTCCCGCTCATCCACCGGGACTGGGTCTACAACCGGATCCTCGGGGCATCCATAGACAGCATTACCGATGAGGAGCACAGGCTTCTCTATGTAGGCCTGACAAGAGCAAGGAAGCGACTCTACCTGCTTTCAGTAAGCCCTGACGAGACATCGCCGTTTATCGACGGCTCAAGCATAGAGAAGATCTCCGAGCGCCTGGACAGCAGCAAGGTCAATGACTACAGCGCGCCCGACGGAACGGTATTTGTCCTCGTCTCGGGGAAAACCTACCCGCATGTCGATGACTTCCACCAGTGGAGGTTCAGGTTCGAGCCGTCCATGAAAAGCTGGCTCAGGACCTTTCCTGACAGGCAGTCGTTTGATGACTTCAGGAAGGAGTCCCCGTGGCTCAGGAACCCAAGGATTACCGTCCTGACTGCTGACAGCATGCAGAAAATCCAGGAGCTCTACAGCAGCAGCCAGAAGAAGCGCCGCTAGGCGGCCCCGTCAGGCGGCAGATGGCGCAGCCTTCACGTGCCTACTGCTAAAATTGCCCGAGGCGGTGGACATTCTGCCGCGCCAATCACAAAAGGACGGGCAATATGGCATCAGTATACGATTTCAGCGTCACGAGAAGGGACGGCATAGAGCTCAGGCTCTCCTCCCTCCGCGGAAAGGTCATCATGATTGTCAATACGGCAACAGGCTGCGGCTTCACTCCGCAGTACGAGCCGCTTGAGAAGATGTACGAGAAGTACCATGAGAGCGGCCTTGAGATCATCGACATTCCCTGCAACCAGTTCGGCGGGCAGGCTCCCGGGAGCGATGACGAGATCCACGAGTTCTGCCAGCTCCACTACAATACTGCTTTCCCTCAGATGAAAAAGTCACTTGTGAACGGGGACGGCGAGCTTCCGCTCTACACTTTCCTCAAGGGAGAGAAGGGCTTTGCCGGCTTTGACGATAACAGGCTGACCGCAGTGCTCGACGGGATGCTGAAGAAGGCTGATCCTGACTACGCGAAGAAGCCCTCAATCAAGTGGAACTTCACCAAGTTCATTGTCGATCGCGAAGGCACTGTCCGCGCAAGATTCGAGCCTACCGCTGACATGGCAAAGGTCGAGGAGTTCGTGAAAGGACTTCTCTGAACTGAAGCCTGTGCCCCGGCAGAGGCCGGGAGAGGAGCAAAGGCTGCCGTCCTGGCTCGGGGATCTTCGGATCACTGCCTGCGCTGAAGCCGGAGGCGGCCTTTTTCCGTCACTGACAGCACCGCACTGCCCGCGCCGCAGAATGACCAAACGCGCCAAAGGAGCAGGAGCCCTGTGCAGAACAATCAAACGAGAATGACACTGCGTCTGGCAGTTTCAGCATGACAATTTTGCTTAAAGGAAAGCTTTATGAAGAGAGGAAGCTTTAAGTGAGGATTTTCGGAAACTTGGTGAATCAGCTGGTGGTCGGTGATATAGGATTTGAACCTACGACCTTCTACTCCCGAAGCAGACGCGCTACCAGGCTGCGCTAATCACCGCCCGCTGAAAGAAGCTGTTCGATGATGGTCGGCGATGTAGGGTTCGAACCTGCGACCTCCTCGTCCCTAACGAGGCGCGCTACCGGGCTGCGCTAATCGCCGACTTCAAAAAACGAGACCATTATATATATCTTTTTACTGAATGGCAATATTTTTTTAACATTTCCCGAAAATTTTTCAAAAATCTCAGAAGATCAGCAACTTATGCAGATATCAAAATGAATCGAGTAGGCGGATGTTTTAGCATCACACCTCTCACAACACCGTACGTGCGGATCCGCATACGGCGTTTCCAGTTTGAGTAGGCTAATCCCAATTG
>ONIT01000139.1 GCA_900317945.1 uncultured Pseudomonadota bacterium | reverse complement strand
TGTATCTCGATCATAAAGTGAGGCCTTTTTTTATGCAATTTTTAAATCACTGAAGGCAGAAGTTTGGGTCCCTGGCCACACAGAAAAAATGATTGACCCATAAAAATCATAAAAAGTGCTGCACGGAAGACATGAAAATAGAAAAGTACGGAAAATTCGGATTCTCCGGAGATGAGGCATCTCCGTCAAGGCACGGCTCCAGAGACCTCGCAGGCATCACCGCGAGGATCAGCGCGGCGATAGCCTCCGCTGGCGGGGAGATTGACCCCACCTCGGCCATCAGCGCGTTCCTCCGGGAGCTCGGCACGATTTTCAGCGCCTCATCAGTCTTCATTTTCGAGTCAAACGGCAACGGCACCTCAGACAACACCTTCCTCTGGTCAAAAAGCGAGAGCGGCAACGGGCGGGTAAAGAACCTGCCAGACTCCGCCCTCTCCGACATGCTCGAGGCCTTCCGGGACGGCCAGGGATTCATCATCTCCGACATGGACGCCTTCAGGCACGACCGGCCGGAGACCAGCAGCGCTCTCGGCCTCGAGGGGCTCCGCTCAGTCGTCATCAGCCCGCTCTCCATCGAGGGCAGGCGCATCGGCTTCGCCGGCATCTGCGATCCTGCGGAGGATCTGACTGACATCGGCATGTCAGTGCTCCCCATGATCTGCGGCTGCCTCGCTCTCATGATCAGGAGGCGCCGTGACGCGGCAGCCGCGGAGCACCTCGAGAAGCATGATCCCCTGACGGGGCTCCTCAACAGGCAGTGCTTCAGGAACGCGGTCGAGCCCATCGTCAGGGACGCGAGGCTCGGCACCGGGCGCGGCGAGTGGTCAATACTCTCCTTCAGCATCCCTGAGTACAGGACTTTCGTCGCGGCCAAGGGCAAGTACGAGGGCGACGAGCTCCTCAAGACCACCGCCATGACCCTCCGCAACGAGCTGGGAACCGACCGGCTCGCCCGCTTCTCCGACGATCATTTCTACGCAGTCGTAAAAAGCTCGGACACCGGCGTACTTCTCGGGAAAATCCACCGGCTCATGCCGGTCAACCCCATGTCGCCCGCGGATCTCCGCGCCGGCGTCCATGCGATAGACGGAAGCGAGCACAACGCGATGCACGCCTGCGACATGGCAGACCGCGACGCCGGCCTGGGGACTGAGCCTTCTACTGACGGCGTCACCGGGCTCCCGGACGTCCCGCACTTCCTGATGACGCTCGAGTCGTTCAGGAACCAGCAGAGGCGTGGAGTCCTTGCCTGTGAGTGGGACACGGTCTGCATCAGCATCCTGAACTTCAGCGAGTACAACAGCGACAACGGCTTCTCCGCAGGCGACGCGCTGCTCGCGTCGCTTGCCGACATCATCAGGCGCAGCCTCCAGAGCGAGCTTGCCGCGAGGATCTCGGCGGACAGGTTCATCGCGCTCGTGGAGGACAGCAGGGCCGAGCGGGTGGTAAAGCAGATTGCGGATGAGATGCGGGCGGGAAGCCCCTGCCGGATCTATGCCGGAATCTACACGCTTGACGGCTCCGAGACAGACAACGGCATCGCGCTTGACCGCGCGTCGCTTGCGGCAGAGGCGGCCCGCGAGGACGAAAGCCTCACGTTCAGGCGCTTTGAGCCTGAGATGGAGTCAGGCAGGACGATGGGAAGCTACCTTGCCTCCCATATCGACGAGGCGATCGAGAAGGGCTGGATCAGGATCTGCTACCAGCCCGTGATCGGGGTCCTCTCCGGCAAGATCGCGGGAGCCGAGGTCCTGACCCGCTGGGCTGATCCGGTCTACGGACTCCTGCAGCCCGCACAGTTTATTCCGGTCCTTGGAAAGGCCGGGCTCCTCTACAAGCTCGATCTCTGGGTGCTCGAGCAGGTCTGCAGGACCTGGTACCATTCGCAGAAGGAAGGTCTTGAGAGCTGCCCGGTCTCCATCAACCTCGGTGAGAGCGATCTGAGCTTACCCGATCTCCACGGCAGGATCAGCTCCATCTGCGGCGCGTACCATGTGCCCCACGCCTTCATCCGCTTCGAGATCCCGGAGTCCGCAGTGCGCGGCAGCGGCGCGCTCGCCGCAAGGCACATAAAGGAGTTCCACCGGGACGGGTTCGGCGTCTGGCTCGACAACTTCGGGAGCGGCGGCTCCTCGCTCGGCATCCTGCAGGATCTGAGCTTCGATCTCGTGAAGATAGACATCCTGGCCCTGCGCAGAAGGAACGACAGGCAGTCTGTTGTCATGCGCGGCATCATCGACACCTGCAAGCGCCTCGGGATAATGACGCTCGCTGAGAATGTCGAGACTCCTGAGCAGCTTGAGTTCCTCAGGGGAGCCGGGTGCGGGTACGTGCAGGGCTTCCTGCTCGCGCGTCCCGACGCGCTTGACACTCTGATGTCCGACAGCAAGCTCTGCTCGCGCGGATCCGAGTCGCAGAAGGAAAGCGTGTTCTACCGCAGGCTCGGCTCTCTCAACGTGCTCGATCCGCTTGATCCTGACTCATCCGCCGGAACAGAAAGCCCGCAGCCTGTCGCCATCATGACATCGGCAGGCGGCCGGAAGAAGTTTGTCTACACCAGCCGCCAGTTCCGTGAGCTGTTCCAGACGCTCACCGGAAACGATCCTGGGGTAGTCAGGGAGCGCGAGGCGCTCCGGAACCCCGCCTTCAGCGATCTTATCCTGAAGCTCACCGGCGAGGCCGCCAGCTCCGGCAAGGCCGTGTCCGGCGATTTCTCCTCAAGCGACTTCTCCGGGAGCGTCTCAGCGGAGCAGGTCTGTGATTATGAGGGCTACTCCGCCTTCTTCATCAGAGTCTCCGAGAGGGAGCAGTCAGGCGGCAGATCCGAGGCGGAGTACCGCATCGCATCCGCTGTCGGCGGGATCTGCGACGGCATGTGGAAGCTCACTACGGACAGCGGACGCTGGTCCTACATCCTGGGCGCCATGTCAGGCGTCAGGAGGCTTGAGTCGCTGCCTGCTGACGAGGCCTCCGCGGCCTACGCCGCCGATTACCTTCCTGAGCAGGAGAGGGAGCGCTACCTGAAGTTCGTCAGCCTGAAAGATCTTTCGGAGCGCCTTGCCCGCACGCCAGACGGATCGCTCAACGCGTTCTTCCACATCAGGCAGAGCGACAGCACCTATCCGCTGAGAAGGATTACGATCACCTCGCGCAGCGAGGGCGGCGTCAGGCAGTTCCTGATCTCCTCCTCGAAAAACCTGGTCGGCTGGGACGAGACCTTCATAAGCAGGATCTCAGAAAGCGGCAGCGTTCCCATGGACATAGAAGCAGGCACGGCAAGCGGCGAGTGGATCGTCGAGGAGTCCCTGTGGAAGGCCATGTCCGCACAGCAGAAGATCGGCTTCTTCTGGAAGGACAAAAACCGGAGGTTCCTCGGCGCGAACGAGGCATTCCTCCGCTACTACGGCCTTACCCTTCACGACATCATCGGCAAGAACGACGAGGACATGCACTGGCATCCGGATCCGGAGCCCTTCAAGTGGGATGAGGAGAGCGTCCTCCGGGACGGCGCAGTCATCACCGAGGCGGTCGGCGAGTGCCTGGTTGACGGCGAGGTCAGGAAAATCATGGCCTCAAAGGTGCCGGTAAGGAGCGGCGGGAAGATCGTCGGCCTGGTTGGCTACTTCATCGACATTACGAACGCCGCCGCGCTCGCCATGTCCTTCGCAAGGCACTCAAGCACTGACAAGCTCTCCGG
>ONIT01000157.1 GCA_900317945.1 uncultured Pseudomonadota bacterium | reverse complement strand
AATTATAAAATCAAAGAGTAAAATAAAGAAAAACCCTTACAGCGTAAGGGTTTTCGGAGGATAGAATGGATTAAAACCTTGAGGTAATTTCCCGGTTTATGGGAAACTCACGGATTTGATCAAGTTTTTTGAACAATTTTATTCATCCACAGCTACCAAACACCACATATTATGAGAATGATTACTAACCATCCTATTGCTGATTTTTCTACAAGATGCTGTAATTGACCTCAATATTTAGATTTTATTTTTACCTAATTGCAGCTTAATTTTATGATTTAGGTGGAGCACAGCGATTCCAAAGGTTCTTACGCAGTCCCGGCAAACATTCGCAGGATGAAGCCGCGCGGCACCATGGTCAAGAAGATCAAGGGGCACTACTACGTATACGGAATGAAGAGCGTCAAGGACGAGAAAACCGGCAGATGGAAGACCAAATCCCTCGGAATCCTCGGAAAGATAACCGAGGAGGACGGATTTATCCCCAATGAAAGAAATGAGCCTGAGGCTCCTGCGCCTGCTCCGCAGGCGGCGGACACTCAGCCAGTCGTGCCCAAGACTCCTGACAACGGCACCGGATATACCGCCCTCGAGTACGGGACATATCACCTCATGCAGATCTGCTCGGAAGACTTAAGGAAGATGTTCATCCGGTCATTCGACAGCCGGTATGACAGCTCCCGGAGGATCTGGTCCTGCGCCCTTATTTACGCGGTGAACGGCTTCCGGCCACTCACAGCGATGTCGCTCCTTTACCGGAACAGCATCCTCTCCGTCACCGCGCCGGATCTGAAGCTCGGCGAGACCGCCATGAAAAACCAGCTGGAGTCTCTCGGGAGGCGTGATACCGAGTCAAGGGAGCTTCAGGCTCTGCTCTCAGAGGGAGTCAGGGAGATTGCGGTTCTGCGGCATGACATTCCGCGCTCCTCAGCCATAGACGGCATGACTGAGTCAGACTATCTTTGCAAAAAGCGAGACAGCGTCCCTGCAGTCCTCCTCACCGCATTCGACATCAGGAAGGGCAGGCCCGTCGCGACGGGGCTCTCGGAGCAGGAAAAGGATGACGCAGAGTCAATGCGTCTCATTGACAATGTGCAGGCGGAGGGCTGCCTGTACATTCTCCCACGTGGATTCAGCTGAGACGAGCTGAAGGAGAAGATTTCCGGAACCAGGGGAACCTATATCCTGCCTATCGAGCCCGATATGAAAGCCTGCCGGGAAATGCTGGATCCGGATGCCGTAAGGCCCAAGGCATTCTCCTACATGTACCGGACCGGCATAGAGGCGCGCTGTGAACTGGTTGAATACAGGATCGCGTCGGACAGTTCAGGTACCAGGATCATCTATTACAGAAACCTGAAGCAGGCAATGGATAGAAAATGCGCCTGTCTTGACTGCATTGAGAAAGGGCTCCCCGGGTATTCGGAGGAAGAGCTTGACAGGGAGGAGCCGCTCTTCGGCATTTCCGCCATTGAAACGAACGGAGAAGGCACGCCCGAGGAGATTTTCCGTCTTTACATGCAGCGGGAGATCGCGGAGCGGCGCTTTGACTGCCTCCTTCACCGGCTTGACTTCAACGCGCTCGGTCTCAGCGGCTGGGCAATGCTCCGGGGAGCAGAGCTCATGCTGCTGCTCGCCGCCCTCATCCGCATCTCAGCTGAGGCAATGCTCAGGGAAAGCAGGCTTAAGGGAATTCATCTGACGGAGGCTCTCATTCTGGCGTCCGCGCTCAAGGCAGTCCGGAGCGGCAGCAGCTGGAAGGCCTCTTCTGTCACGGAGAAAGAAGGAGAGCTGTTCGCGGCTCTCGGCGAGGCTCCGTCGGAAAAGCCTGACATGATGCCGCTCCTCACCGATCTCAGCTGAGCAGGCCGGAAGCCCGGGCGTCTCCTGCATCCCGCAGTGCGCCGCCCGCCGAGAGGAACAGCGCTCTCCGGCAGCTCTGATTCATCCTGGCAGACTGGCTCCCTAAAGCACATTTTCCGCTGTGTTTCAGCATATCTCCCGCATGGATAGAGTGAAATCATGTAGTGATCCAGCTCACAAAAAAGGCTTATATTCGGCAAATACTTAAATTTTTTATTATAATTAAATTATTTACTATTTGTCA
>ONIT01000142.1 GCA_900317945.1 uncultured Pseudomonadota bacterium | reverse complement strand
TCGTAGGAGGTGGTGCCGTGCCTTACCCTGATCTCCATATTGTGCTCACCGCTGTCGAACTCCGCCTCTCCGATGCGCGAGGCCTTCGCGTCGCGCTGATAGCCGATGATGGCGTCATCCGCGAGGCTGACGATGAAGCGGCGGGCAAAGGCGACGGACAGGAAGCTCTCAGCTGCTCCATCTGCCGGAGCGCCCTTCCCGCGCCTGAGCGCCTGGTCAGCCGCCGCGAACTCCCGGAGCTGCTCCTCATCGGGCTCCTGAAGGACCGGCACTGAGCTGAGCCCCAGCTCTTTCTTTATGTCGAGCCCGCGGCTGAGGAAGATGAACGACGGATCCTTCCGGAGAAGGCGCACCATCAAGCGGACAAAGAGCAGGCGCTCATCCCTGCTGCAGTAGCCGTCATCGCTCCCAACCAGGTACTCATCCCAGCTCACCTCAAGGAGGGGGATGTTCCTCGCCGCCGCGAACTCCCGGTAGCTCCGGTCAAGGTAGCCCATGCCCAGCGCCTTGATGAGGCCGGGGCGCTCCCTGAAGAAGTCCAGGATCACTTTCTTCCCGTGATCGGTGAGCTCGTAGAGGTTGAGAAAGAGCCGCTTCGTGCCGACGCCGTAATGCACGTCGCAGTAGAAGAGGCACATGTTGGGGAGGAAGTGCATCTTTTCCTCATCCCCGTCCTCGCCTTCGTCATAGTCCACGCGCCCGCTGCAGTAGCCCCTCTGCTCGGCGCTCTCAAGGAAGGCCTCGGCCCACCAGGGCGTGCCGTCAGAAGTCTCGCCTGCGCGTGAGGTGAAGGACTTCTCGAGATAGGCGTCAGTCCGCGAAGGCGCGTCAATGGAGAACGGCGCGTCTCCGGGCCGCCCCGCGGCCTCCGCGAGGATTTCCCCGAGCGGAACACGGAGAAGCGGCAGGCCGCGCCAGGCAAAGAGGAGCCCCGGCTTCTGCCCTATAAGCCTCGCGAGGCTGATGATGACGGCAAGGAGCTTAGGATCCGAGGAAATCTCAGACGTAACGTCCTTTCCGTCAAGCGTCAGCGTGCCTCCTCTGAGATCCGCCCCGATCCCGGTGAGGAGTGTGTCAAGCTCAGCAGGATAGCTCCCTTCCGCGAGCTTTTTGAGGAGGGAGTAATTGCGGTCAAGGCTCCGGGCAAGGTCTCCCGCCTCACTGCAGGTGAAGGGCAAAAGGGTGAGGACCGCGGTCTTTTTGCCTTTAAGGCGCCCGACGCTTACGCTGACGCTCCCCTTCCCGTCAGCCTTCGGAGCGCCGATGGTCTTTCCGGAGAGGAGCTTCAGCGCCTCAGCGAGCGGCGCGTCAGCGATGTTCCCGGCAAAGAGCCTGATGAACCCATTGGGGAGGACGCCCGGCGCGCAGATCTCAAGGAGCGGGTCAGCCTTCTGGTTTCTCTGCTCGAAGAGGCTGTCATCACTGATGTCCACGCCGCGCCAGCTGATGAGGAGCGCTGGGTTCTCCGTAAGGAGCTGCGTTGCCCTGATGAGCATGGCGAGTATGCAGGTCTGCTCTCTGCCGCCGCGGCTCACGGAGACACCCTCGCTCCCGTCAGGAAGGAGCGAGAGGCTGTACTTCGCGAAGAGCTTCCTGAGCTCTGAGCTTATGATCCCGCTGCGGAGCTCTCCGAGAAGCTTCGGGTTAAGGCAGAGGAGCGCCGTAATGATGCTCTGCTCCTTCAGCGTGTAGCTGGCAAATGAGAGCGAGACCCGGCAGGTGTCGCCGAACTCGTCGGTGATGTCGCAGATGACGCGGCCCTTCTTCGGATCATAGCTGAAGTCCGAGGCCCTTCCCTCGCGGAGAATGGCCCTCGCATCCCCTGTGACGCCGTCATCACTGAGCCGGCCGGTCTTTTTAAGCCAGCCCTCTGCCCACGGGGCGCTGCCAGTCTCATCAGGAGCTGCCGCGCCGTCCCCCGAAGGCGCCTTGAGATCGGCGCTCAGGGGGATGAACGCCCCAGAGCCCCTGCCCTCTCGGGACTTCTGGGGGTACGGCGTGTCGTCAAAGAGATCGAGCCCGCTCCGGCGCCTTCTGGCACCGCCGTAACCCGTGCCCTGCCGCTCCTCCCGGGCCCCGCGGATCTCCTCGGCGACGGCCGGGATGTTCACTCCGCGGAAGAGGAACATGAGCCTCGGGTACTTTGACATCGCCTGTGCGGCCCGGAGGAGAAGCGCCACCGAGGCCGGATCCGCGCTTTCCTTAAGCCGGTCCCTGCTCCCGTCCGAGAAGCCCGGGAAGATCCTTTCAGTGGTATCCGAGAGCTCCCTGCTGAAGGAGCCGCGATCGAGCGCGAGGCAGTCCTCCTCATGGTTCCTGAAATACGATCTGAGCCTTGACGTCCCGTAGCTCTGCGAGGCAAAGAAGAGCATCACGCCCTTTTTCACATGTCCGGGCAGCTCTGCCGTCGCCGTGAGCTTCACGCCGCCGTAAACCCTCTCCGCGAGAAATCCGTGCAGCCTTGGGGCAATCTTCTCGGCGGACCTCAGATCCGCGTCAGGCGGCAGGATGTCGGAGAGCCAGCCCTTCACCCTGGGCTCTGCGGCCCAGCGGCCTATGACCTCAGACCTCTCCTTCTCTGCCCAGCTTTTCTCCGCATCAGATGGCAGAGGCTTTGGCGCGGCAGGCGCGACGTCTGAGGATGCTGCTGCGTTTTTCCCGGAGGCAGGCAGAGGACCTGCGGAGGCGGTTCCGGTACTGCCGGAGGCAGGATCAGGATTGCCGGAGGCCGGCCCGCTCTTTGCGGGAGCAGGAACAGGCCTTTCGGGGCCTGGAAGCCTCAGGTCCGCAACCGGCACCTCACCTGTCGGGAGAGGCTTTATCGGGAAGCGGGGGATCGAGAGATCGTCATAGAGGGAGAGCCCGCGCCAGGCGAATATGAGCGCCGGATCGCAGCTTACCATCCAGGCCGCGTAGAGAAGCGCCGCTGCCTCCTGAACGGCCCGGTCCGGCTTCAAGTAGGAGCCTGACGGCGAGATGGAGTCATTCAGGGTGAGAGCGGGAGCAGGCTTTCTGAGGCTGAGCTTTTTCCACAGCCCCTGATTCATGACGCCCCGGCGCAGATCATCACAGCCGTCCTTATCTCCAAGGATGATCCTGCGGACTATTACCTTATCCACAGGCAGATAGCGGACAGAGCGGAGCTTCGCGGTCATCCAGTGACCATAGCAGTACACCGGGCCCTTTCCGGCGGCGTTTACAACGTAATAAAAGCGGTCAGTGAGGAGCCGGCGGCCCTGATTGAGCTCCTCCGTGCTGAACTTCTGGAGCAGTCCCTTCGCCCACTCACTGCTCCACCAGTTGGGAAGCAGGTCCAAATATTCAGCAT
>ONIT01000150.1 GCA_900317945.1 uncultured Pseudomonadota bacterium | reverse complement strand
ACTACAATGTACTACGAATAAATAATAAGCAGATCGCCGGAAGGCAGATACTATAAGGCTTAGGCTAAATTTAGTCGCAAAAAACATTCAAACTCAGGTTTTCAAGCCCGCTTCATGATCGATGCCCTGGAGTTTATGACAGCCCATTCATTTCCTCTGACACGAGTTAGTTGTTCTGAAGATGATAGAACGGAAATGCCCCAGGTGCAGTACGGATTTCCCGTCGGGCAGCTTTATTGTCCTGGATTCAGTCCTGACCGCACAGAAAATGATTGTCCCTTAAAATTGATAAAAACGGAAATTTTAAGTGTAAATGTTAATTGACGTACGTACTAACGTACGTTATATTCATAATGCGAGGTGATAATTATGACTTCAATCAGCGTAACCAAGGCACGTCAGAGTATTTATAAGATTTTAAACGACGTCAATGAAAATTCAGAGCCAATTACCATAACAAATACAAATGGTAAGAACGCTGTGATTATTTCAGAAGATGACTGGAAAGCCATACAGGAGACAATATACTTAAACAGCATTCCCGGTATGGCTGAATCAATTCGTGAAGGTGGTGAAACACCCATTGAAGAATGTGTCCCGGAAGATGAAGTAGATTGGTAAATGTTCTACATAACCTATACCAGGCAGGCTTTAAAGGATATTCCCAGGCTTAAGTCTGCTCATTTAGATGTGAAAGCCAAAGAACTGATCGGAGTACTGCGGAAGGATCCATTCTTTGTTCCGCCTCCGTATGAGGGACTTCTGGGAAATTTGCAGGGATTTTTCTCCAGGCGTATAAATATACAGCATCGTCTTGTTTATCAGGTCTTTCACGGAGCATGTGAATATAAAGGCGTGGTTTATGAGGGTACAGTAAAAATTGTTCGTATGTGGACCCATTATGAATAGCAGAAGGCTGGACTGAACGCAGATACAGCAACTTTACCCATGCCCCTGTTTTTGCCAGCCAGCCAAGAGAGTTGCCTTTTCCTGTCTGACAACACGCAGAACTATGGCAGAATCACTGCAGCAGTTCAGCCGTGGTCAGCGTCGCACCCTCACCAAATGGGCGTGGATTGAAACTATGGATCGGCTGCGGAAATCAGGAAGTCCATCGTGCTCGCGGGAAGGCCGAATCCTGATTCCGGCCGGAGATTTTATCTCACAGCTGTGCCTGAAAAGGCAGTCTCACTGGCCCTGAGGCCGATGAATGCCAGGAAACCGGGACTTCCCAGCACCCGGGAGCTTGATTTTGAGACGGTGAAATCAGGCTGGAGGGTGAAGGTTTTTGAGGCTTATGACGAGGAGTGGCTTGATTTCGTTATGGCCTGCCGCAGGGGGAGCAGTGTCTGGGAGCGGTACGGCGCGGTGCAGGGCGGAACTGTCGACGACAGTGTCTTTGTCACGATGGAACTCTATACTGCCGGACTCATCGACAAGGATGAGGCTCTCACGAGGCTCGCATCTCTAAAGCCTTCCGTTCAGATCTGCATCCATGAGCAGGAGATAATCGAAAGGTGCCTGCGTCTTAAGGAGATGAACGCCATCTCAGACGTGAGTGAGCCTCCGGAGAGTCAGGCTCCCAATCCGATGCTTATGCAGATGAAGTACAGCAGGGTGATCCGGCTCCTCGCGAAGACTCTGCAGATAGGTATTCCGGATGCGCTGGATTTGTTTTACCGTTCGGAGACTTACCGGAACATCTCTGAGCCCCGGAACCTCCTGCACAATATGGGGGATCTCTATCTAGTTTTTAGTTGATGTGCTCATTCTTGAGCTGCAGCGGAGGCAGTGATTTCACTGTAGCAAACAGCTGAAAGACGGGCAGAATGGCGTGAACGCGTGACGGGGAGCGCGGAACGGAAAGCGCAGTGAGAGTGAGAAGGGGAAGGTTTGAGGATGACAGCGACGGACGCGTTTGAGGAGAGGATTTCTCCCCGGCAGGATCTCAGCTTCCGGAGAACGGAAAGCGTATTCTCTGCCCATAGTCTCCCGTTCGGGAGGGAGCAGATGGAGGAGCTGGGACTCCTTCGTGACGGGGCATTCACCGGACTCGGGCTTCTCCTCTCTGACCAGTGCCCGTTCACGATCAGGGCGGCAGTCTTCAGATACTCTGATCTGATGGAATTTCAGGATCGCAGGGAATTTTCCGGACCTCTGTTTGAGCAGATCGAGAAGTGCTATGCATTTCTCAGACTCTGCAACCCGCTCTCCGCCACCTTTGAAGGGCTCTACAGGAAGGACTGCCAGCCGTATCCGGACTCTGCCATCAGGGAGGCACTTTTGAACTCCGTGATCCACCGGGATTATGCGTATCAGGCAGCCGCGCAGGTCTCTGTCTGTGCTGACCGGATGGAGTTCCTCAACGCCGGCGGCCTGCTGCCCGGGATCGCGAAGGATGATATCCTCCTGGGGCTTGCCATTTGCCGCAACCCCGGGCTTCTGGATATTTTCTCAAGGCTCAGGCTCGCCGGGGGATGCGGGACCGGGCTGCAGAAAATCAGGAACGATTACCGCGAGTCCGATGCAAAACCGCAGATCCTGACCGCGCCCAACTCCTTCAAGCTCATCCTGCCGCACCTTTTGCCTGGGAAAGAACCAGAAGACGGGGAGACGCTTCCGGGAAAAGAGCAAAAACATCTTCAAAAGGAGGAAAGCATTCTCGGGTATCTCAGGAAGCATAGCTCCATAACGAGGAATGACACGGAAGTGCTCCTTGGTGTCAGCTCCGCGAC
>ONIT01000151.1 GCA_900317945.1 uncultured Pseudomonadota bacterium | reverse complement strand
AATTTTGGGCAACCCTATACCTTAAACGATTTTTGAGAAAAATGCCTGCATAAAGGTTTTCAACGTCTTGGACTGCATGTGGTTCGTGCGTACGCCCTGCATTATGCAAGAGCCCTGCGGGACATAGCCAGCCTCTGACAGCCTGATGAGGCCGTTCACGGGGCTGCCGCGGCCGGAGTGCAGTCTGTGATGCCAGTATGGGATTCAGTCCGGGAACAATCTGCGGAATGCCTGCTATCATCCGGACTGCTGATTGTAAGCGGGCAATGAACAGGCACCATTCTCAGGACATATCATCATGACAGATAGGAAAATACCGAGCCTCGCCGAGCTCAATGACCGGATTTATGAGCTTGAGCCGCTGAACATGCCGTCTGCGAAGGATATTCTTTCAGTAAGCAATGAGGAGGCAAAGGCAGAAACCCTGGAATACGAAAGGAAATACAGGGCATTGATTGACCGGGTCAGGGACTTGAGCACTGACGCGAAGATTGCCTTTGTCAAGGCAAGGGTTCCGCAGATTAGGAATATGGTGTCATTCACATCGCTTACCCATGAAATGTACTACACATGCGTCAGCGATGACGCGCTTGCCTTCATACTCGTCTACAGGTATGAGCACAATATAAGCATCATGGATGACCTTGAGCTTGAGATTACAAGGAAGCCGGCAGAGGATTACATTTCCAAGCTCAACGACATAGAAATAGAGAGGAGGGTCAGGGCGAGAAGGGAGTTCAGGCTGAACCATCCCGAAGAGTATGAAAGGCAGAGAAAGATCAGGCTGGAAAGGGAGATTGCACGAAGCCGGGAATGTGCAGAAGATTTGAAAAAAATGTTCGGAAGCATGACACCTGAGGAGTTTTTGAATCTGGCAAGGGGAACAGGCAAAAATAAAGAAGACGGTGCTGAGTGATACTGCTGTCAATTAGTTCAATGCTTTAAGAATGCTGTGATGCTGACAGAATGCGAACAGCTTCCGGGCGGCCGGACTGTCATCGATTCTGGACACTATGACTCAGGGCACGGAATCACTGTCAGTGAAACCGGAAACCAGGACTGAATGGCTCTGCCATATAGATATCCGGCCGGCATACTGGAATTATGCAGAAATACCGCCCATCAAAAAGGCCTGCGGCATGCGAATTGACGGCGTGCATTGACCAGTGATTCAGTGCCCGGCATTATTATTGGGCTGCTCGCCCGCAGTCCCTCCAAGCAGGCCCTTAATGTAAAGCTCGTATATCCCGGGAGACGTATACCGGATCTCAGGGAAGTCAGAGAGCGAGTAGATCTCGGATCTCAGGGGGGACTGGTCTTTTGTGATGAAGTAAATCTGTTCCTTCATGAGACTTGTGAGATTCAGGAAAAGCACATTGTTTGTTGTGAATACGAGCTGCCCGTGATGCTCCCTGCCGTTTATGAGCGAGATTACGCGATCCGAGAGAATGGGATTGAGCACGCGATCCATTTCATCGGCGAACACGACTGCGTTTTCGTAAATTACGCGGTACAGCAGCAGAGCACAGGCAAAAAACTCCCGGACCTGAGTTTCACACTATTTGAATGATTGGCAAAAAAGCCCCCGTCCCTTCCGGGGCGGAGGCTCTTCTAAGCTGTTTCCAGTCAGGAGATTACTCTTCCTGCGGCTTTGCCTTTGAGTTGAGCTCGCCGAGAGCTGCCTTAACCTCGCTGATGATGGTGGCTACGGCCTCGGAGGCGCTTACGGACTTCCTCACGCCGGTTGCGCGGTAGCGGATCTCGACGGCTCCCTTCTCGAGATCGCGCTCGCCGACTACCAGCATCCTAGGAGCGCCGATAAGCTCCATGTCGGCGAACATGACGCACGGGCGCTCGGACCTGTCATCGAAGAGCTCGTCGATTCCGGCAGCCTCGAGCTCCCTGTAGGCCTTCTCGCAGAAGTCCCTGACCTTCTCGGACTTCTTCATGTTCATCGGGACAATGGTGACATTGTACGGGGCGATGGCCTCCGGCTGATCTTCAGTAATTTTAATGGCTCAATCACATTTTCTGTGTGATCGCTCGTTCCGGACATACTCCTTTCTGCTGGCATCGATGATCTTGAGGAAGAAATATTCATCGTCAGGATAGCCATATCCCTGTCGCCTGAGAGTCTTGATTTTGTTGTTTATTCCCTCTAGCTTGGCGTTGGATATGTGGTACTTCGCACGAGCTACCATGCCTTTGAAATGAGTCTTGATAAGCTTGCTGAACCACAGCAGATGCTTGTTTCCATTCGTCTCGCAGATGTTTATGATTTCCTTCAGCTCTTCTGTCATTTCTTCGACTGTACGTACATCATAGGCATGTTGGATCTTCTCTTTTACCAGTTCAGCAGTGAGCAGAAGATTGTTCTCCTTAAGCAGAACATTGTACCTTTCCTCCCAGCCTCCCTTGCACATAACCTCTTCGATGTTGAAGAGGATGCCCTTTTTGCGGAACGTCTTTCCTTCTGCAGCGGCTTTATCCTTGCGCCTGAGCTCTTCCAGACTTGAGGTAAGAATAAACTTGGAACCTTTCAGCAGATTTGCTGCTTTCTCGTTTCCCTCCTCGCGAAGCCTTTTCTGCTCATCCTTGCGGATTTCACTGATGACCTTGTCATTGAAGTTCTTCACGACATGGAAGTAATCAAAGACAATCTCCAGGTGAGGGCATTTCTCCTCGAACGCGTCCTGGAAATCCGAG
>ONIT01000153.1 GCA_900317945.1 uncultured Pseudomonadota bacterium | reverse complement strand
GAAGTCGATGCCCTCCTCCTGCGGCCTCCCCTTCATCTGCACCCGGAACATGCCCTCCCTCGCCGCCGCGTCAGGCACCGGGATGTAGATCATCTGATCAAGCCTTCCCTTCCTCCTTACGGCAGGGTCAATGAGATCCGGGCGGTTGGAGCTCGCGATGACGAATACCCGGTCCTTCCCGCAGTTGTTCATCTGCGAGAGGAACTCGTTCACCTCACTGGACCGGTGGACGCTCTCGCTGCGCCCGCGGTCAGGCACCAGCGCGTCGAACTCGTCGAAGTTGAGGATCATCGGCGCGTTCTTCCTCGCCTCGTCAAAGAGCGCTCCGATCTTCTCCTGCGAGCCGTGGACATAGGTGCTCGCGAGGTCAGAGGACTTTATGAGCTTATAGTTCCAGCCCGCCTCCTCCGCGAACTTCTCAGCGATGAATGACTTGCCGCATCCCGGAGGGCCGTAGAGCAGCATGCCGTTCGGGATCTGGATCCGGTACTTCTCCGCAAGATCCGGATCCTTCAGCACATCTATGATCTTCTCCCGCATCATGGACTTGAGGTCCTCCATGCCGGCGACATCCGCGAAGCCGTTTCCCCTGGCCCGGTGCGGCTCAGGCGCTGTCTCCGGAGCCTCATCATGCTTTTCCCCTGCGGGCTCGTCCGGAACGCTGCCCTGACTGCAGGCACTGTCAGGAAGCACATCCCCGCTGTCAGCAGGCTGCACATTTATGCCGAGCGCGTCCATGAACTCAGGGGCAGACTGAAAGCGTTTCTCCGGATCCACAGAGAGCGCCTTCTTCATCGCCTCAAGCTGACGGTCATCAATGTCAATGAGCATCTTTTCAGGGAAAATGAGCGGAGTTCTTCTTTTCTCCTCGACTGCGCGGGCCTGCTCCTCCTGTGTCATGCCGTCAAGATCCGTCTCCCAGGGCATGGTTCCGAAAACCAGCCGGTACATCAGGACGCCCGCGGAGAAGATGTCGGAGCTGACGTAAGCCTTCCCGGCAAAGCGCTCCGGCGCGGCATAGTACAGATCCTGCCCGCTGCAGGACACAGGCTCAGGCACGTCGTTTTCATACATTGCCGAGCTGAAGCCGGTGAGCTTAAGATATCTGAAGCACAAGCTGTCATCAATGAGGATATTTTCAGCTGTCACAGCGTTGTGAATGAGTCTGCTGCCGTCAGGGTGAACACTGACACGGGTATTGATCATCCTATATATCATTCTTGCCAGGTTCTGCCTCGGTAAGATGCACCACTCTGAATCGTCCCAATCTTTATATTTCTCAGCAATGCTGATGAACCTGCTGACGTCAAGCTGCATACCGTCAAGGGCAGTGAGTAGCCCCTCCATCAGTGCTGTCAGTTCCTTCGTCTGAATGACGAGTCCTTCTGAAACAAGCTCCCTGAGGCTCTTCCAGTCCGGACGCTCCACCGAGATGCAGTGGTATCTCCGCCCGTTTTTCTCAAAGTCGAATGGCTCAAAAAACCGGCACATGTTCCAGCTGCTCCAGCTGCAGTTACCGATCTGCAGCATGGCCATTCTTTGATTGATATGGTCCCTGCGGCACCGGACATCCTGATCATCAAGATAGCTGTAGAGAATCTGCAGGTCTAACAGATGCCCTTCACCCCACGTAGCCAGGCAGGTCTCATAGCCGGCGTGCTGCGCTATCGGGCGTACAACGGTTAAATAACTCCCCACAGTATCGTTTTCGCTGAACTCGAACATAACATCCCCGGTAATCCTGATAAAAATCTGCATGATGCCGGCGGCACTGCGTCTCCTGGCATGCCGCCCGGTTCCAATGATATCTGCCGGCGCTGCTGCCTTCAATTTTCAGTTTGTCCTGAAATGCCATAGCGAGTCGCCTTCAGCAAACATTTTCCGGAAAAATGATACAGAAGGCAGAGGCGTAAAACAAAGGAAAGCCGGTGGCTGGCGATCTGCCCTGGACAGGAGACGCTGAACCGCAGCCGCGCTCCCGGAAAAGCGCCGCCCCTGCAGAGAGGAGCGGCGCGATGCAGCCGGAGGGAGGAGGCTCAGTCCTGTATGAACCCTATGGGGCTGTGCGCGCTCTCCTTCGCGCTCTTCTCAATCTTCTCCCTGAGGCTCTCGTAGTACCTGATGTCATCAGGGCCGACTGACGGCGGGGTCTTCTTTATGGCCTCCTCAAGCATGCTCTCCGTGATGTCAGACCTGCTCCTGAAGGCCTTCTCCGCCGCGTCATTGACGATGAAGGCGATATCGGCGGAAACGTAGTTCTCCGTGAGGGAGGCAAGATGCCCGAAGTCAATGCCCTCCTCCTGCGGTCTCCCCTTCATCTGCACACGGAACATGCCTTCCCTTGCCGCCGCGTCAGGCACCGGGATGTAGATCATCTGGTCAAGCCTGCCCTTCCTCCTTACGGCAGGATCAATGAGATCCGGGCGGTTGGAGCTCGCGATGACGAATACCCGGTCCTTTCCGCAGTTGTTCATCTGCGAGAGGAACTCGTTCACCTCACTGGACCTGTGCACGCTCTCGCTGCGCCCGCGGTCAGGCACCAGCGCGTCGAACTCGTCGAAGTTGAGGATCATCGG
>ONIT01000154.1 GCA_900317945.1 uncultured Pseudomonadota bacterium | reverse complement strand
GTTCTTGGCCTTGTTGAATACTTCCTGAGTAAGGGCGATTTCAGCATAGGTATCGCACTCATCACCAAGACGGCCGACGAGGTGGCCGCGATTGCCGTTGCCGAGGCAGTAAACAGCACCGCCCTCGGTCAGGTTGTTCTGAACGCCAGCGCGGAAATAGCCGTGGAAATCAACTGCTGATGCAGAGAATGAACCGAGTGCTAAAGCAACAGCTGCAGAAATCGGAAATACTCTTCACCGCCGGACCTCAGATATCGTCAGCAGAGGACGGCCACGAAATTCTGTACCTGCTATCCGTGAGCTCCACGAGCTTGAGCGACAGAAGGTTCTCAAGCACAACGACAAGTCTCCCCTGGCTGCTGAGCGACAGCCTCTCTGCAATATCTTCCGCGGTAAGCGGTGTTCTCCTAAGCTGATAAAGAACCCTCAGGGCCGTGACCGAAAGCCTGCTGCCATTTGAAAGAACCTTTTCAATCAAAGATGACAAAGCCAGATCCGGCTGGATCCGGTGCAGGAAAACAGATACCTGCTTCTCACTGCTCTGGCTGTAGTCAGGCTCAGGCCGGCCGTACTTCAGAGCAGAATAGAATATTTTCCTTACACCGTTACCGTTCATCGTGCAAAAGCCGAGCATTTTCAGTGCTCTGCCAAGAACAGGGTTTCTTGAAATGCTGTTCGCGTAGAGGAGCTTTTCAGGCGAAGACTGGTTAAAGAGCATTCCTGGACTTGTTATCTCAACGCCTTCCGGATCAACCAGAATCTCTGTCGGGACCCCCATGGTGTAATCCCTGTGAATAAGGGCATTGAAGAGGAGCTCGTCAAGCGAATCAAGGCTGAAATCCGTGATTTCAGGCCTTGCGCTCCCATTCCCGTTGTTATTCCGGAATATCTCCCGCATCCGGTCGATCATCTCCGGTATCGTTCCGCCGAGCTGCTCGTCAAGCTCCGTCTTGAAATCAGATAATACGCGCACGTGAATGCCCGATGACGGAAGGAAGCGCTCAACCGCCTCATCCTTTCCCTCAAGGAGAATTCCTGTTACGGTCGGAACAGGTATTCCGCCGCGGATTTCGGTCAGGTGAAGCGCGGCGTCAAATTCAGAGTCTGAAAGGGAGAGAAGCTCCTTCTCGCCGTTCTCCTCCTTAACTGCCCGTCTCAGCCTGTCTCTCTTCTCCCCGCAGAGCTCCTCGTAAAGAGCCTCAAATACAACGGTTGCGCTGAAGTCGGTGAATTCGTTGAACGGTGAAAAGGCCATGGACAGTACCTCAGAATTGAAACTGCCCAATTCTATCCGAAAGGAAGGAGATAAAAGTTGAGGATCTGCCGGGTTTGGATAAAAAGAGGAAAAGAAATCCGGGCACCCTGCAGAATTTTCCTGCATTGTGCCCGGCAGGCGGCAAAAAGCGCCAAAGATCCTCAGTTTCTCAGGCTGTTATGCGATCTCGACAGGCTCAAAGCTCTTTACGAGATCGTCAACTGCCTTCACCTGCCTGAGGAACGGCTCTACCTTATCGAGAGGCAGCGCGCTCGGCCCGTCGCAGCGCGCCTTGTCCGGATCCGGATGCGCCTCGAGGAAGATTCCGGCCAGACCTATCGCAGTTCCTGCCCTCGCAAGCTCCAGTACCTGCGAGCGCCTGCCGCCAGAGGCAGCGGACTCGGAGGATCTGCACTGGAGCGAATGGGTCACGTCAAAGACGAGAGGAGCATTGCCGCTCTCCTTCTTCATCACGCCGAAGCCCAGCATGTCGACCACAAGGTTGTCATAGCCGAAGCAGGATCCGCGCTCGCAGAGAAGGATATCCTCCGAGCCGCACTCCCTGAACTTCTCGACAATGTTTTTTGTCTGCCCCGGGCTCAGGAACTGCGGCTTCTTGACATTGACCGGACGCCCTGACTTCGCGAGGGCCGACACCAGATCGGTCTGCCTCGCGAGGAACGCGGGGAGCTGCAGGATGTCTGCGACCTCCGCGACAGGCTTCACCTGCGACGGCTCATGCACGTCAGTGATGACCGGGACATCAAACTCATCTTTTACATCCGAGAGGATCCTGAGCCCCTCGTCAATGCCCGGTCCCCTGTAGGAGTAGACCGAAGAGCGGTTCGCCTTGTCGAAGCTTCCCTTGAAGACGTACTTCATGCCGAGTTTTCCTGTGACCTCAGCCATGACCTCGGCAACCCTGAAGGCAAGCTCCTTTGACTCAAGGACATTCACGCCGCCGATAAGCACAATGGGGCTTCCGTTCGAGAACTCCACGCTGCCTGCAGAGACAGCCTTATTGCCGTTTACCACTCTCATAGAGTACCGCTCCCTGAAAATTATTCCGCTGTTCCTGCCGCGCCATCCGGCATGGTCCCGTAAGTCACCCGCTCATGGCCGCCGTAGTCCCTTACCGAACGGATATCCGTGAATCC
>ONIT01000158.1 GCA_900317945.1 uncultured Pseudomonadota bacterium | reverse complement strand
TTCTCCTCAACGTACTTCTTTACGTGGCTCAGTATGCGCTCTGCCGCCTTTTTGCTGTGGCACATGATGACCATGTCATCGGCGTACCTCACGAACCTGGGAGAGAGTCAGACAGGGCTCACTTCTGTATGAAGCCGATGGGGCTGTGCGCGCTCTCCTTCGCGCTCTTCTCGATCTTCTCCCTGAGGCCCTCGTAGTACCTGATGTCATCCGGTCCGACTGACGGTCGGGTCCTCCCTATGGCGTCCTCGAGCATTTTCTCAGTGATGTCAGCCCTCTCCTCGAAGGCCTTCTCCGCGGCATCGTTGACAATCCAGGCAATGTCGGCGGCAACGTAGTTCTCCGTGAGCGAGGCCAGATGCCCGAAGTCAATGCCATCCTCCTGCGGCCTCCCCTTCATCTGCACCCGGAACATGCCCTCCCTCGCCGCCGCGTCAGGCACCGGGATGTAGATCAGCTGATCAAGCCTCCCCTTCCTCCTCACCGCCGGATCAATGAGATCCGGCCGGTTGGAGCTCGCGATGACGAACACCCGGTCCTTTCCGCAGCTGTTCATCTGCGAGAGGAACTCGTTCACCTCGCCTGACATATACGCGCTCCCGGAGCGGCCGCGGTCCGGAACCAGCGCGTCGAACTCGTCGAAGTTGAGGATCATCGGGGCGTTCTTCCTTGCCTCCTCAAAGAGCTGCCCGATCTTCTTCTGCGAGCCGTGGACATATGTGCTCGAGAGGTCAGATGACCTGATGAGCTTATAGTTCCAGCCGGCCTCCTCGGCGAACTTCTCCGCGATGAAGGACTTGCCGCATCCCGGAGGACCGTAGAGCAGCATGCCGTTCGGGATCTGGATCCGGTACTTCTCCGCGATGAAGGATCTGGATCCGGTACTTCTCCGCGATGAAGGACTTGCCGCATCCCGGAGGACCGTAGAGCAGCATGCCGTTCGGGATCTGGATCCGGTACTTCTCCGCGAGCTTCTGGTTCTTAAGCACATTGATGATTTTCTTCCGCATCATTGACTTGATGTCATCCATGCCGGCGACATCAGCAAAGCCATTCCCCTTTGTGCTGACCGGCCCGAGCCGGCTCTCCGGAAATTCCTCATGCTCTGTCTCTTCCTGAGAGCCGTCATCCTCCGGGTCATCGTCATCATCCCATGAGTCATAATAGCCGCCATCAGAATCAGCGTCATCAGAAGCTTCCTCTGGTTCCACCTCATCCCTGCTCTCAGCAGCGCCGTCAGCTTTACTGCCTGACTTACTGCCGTCGGAAAGCCTCTCATCACTGCAGCCGGCGCCGCTGTCAGCCGAGAGCGCGTCAAGGAACTCCCATGACGAGGCAAAGCGCTTCGCCGGATCAGGCGCCAGGGCAGTCTTCATCGCCTCAAGCTGCCCGTCACCAATGCCAATCAGCCTGTGTTCCGGAATTGGCAGCGGTCTCTTTCTTCTCAGAGAAAGAGAGCAGAGCTGTTCCCCGAGGAGCCTGGTGAAGAGAGACATCCTCTCCTTCACCGGAACTGCCAGTACCTTCGCCCGCAGGTATTTCCACCCGATATCAGGCCCCCAGGGCGTGAAGCCAAAAACCAGCTCATACATCAGGGCGCCCGCAGCGAAGATGTCAGACTGCACCGACGCGGCGCCGTCAATGCGCTCAGGAGCAACACAGCACAAGTCCTGCCCGTGCCATGATTTCGGATCAGGCGCGAGATCGCTGAACTTCGCGCGGCTGAAGCCTGTGAGCTTCATGCCGCTGAAATCCCCGTCACTGACCCAGATATGCTCCATACAGACCGTGTTATGGATAATCGGACGGATGCTGTGATGCAGGCTCTCAATGGCAGAGAGCAGCGCGCCCATCAGCTGCATGAGATCATTTGCGCTGAGGCGTTTCCCTTCTGAAATCAGGCTCCTGAGATTGCGTCCGGGCGCCAGCTCAGAGGCAATATAGAAATACCTGTGCCCGTTCTTTTTCAGCGAGCCGGATCCCAGGAGCCGGCACAGGTTCCTGTGGTAAAGCCTGGATGCGATTTCAGCCTCTATCAGGCTGCCGTCCCGGTCAAACCTGGAGATCTCCGGCTCATCTGGCAGAAGAAGGCTGCGGTCAATGGAGAGCCTGCGGTCCTGCAGACCGTCAAGGGGAATGAGCTTGATAAAGCCTGACTCACCATTGCTGCCGGTTGCAAAGTATGACTCATAATATGAGCCTCCCATGCACCGGAAGTCAATGTCAAACTCACCTATCCTGTCACCATGCTGAAAAATACCCACGGAGCATCCTCCTTCAAAAAAAGCCTTGAGCCCCGGCCGTTGCACCGGCCGCCATGCCCGGCGGCAGCGCGCCCAGGAACCGGAACATTCCCTCCTTATGAAGATATGGACGGGCGGCGGGAGCTGCAAATTTTAATGGTGTGCGGGATGTCATAGCGGGTCATTTCAGGAAACAACCCGGCCCTTCCTGTACAGACATGAGGAGAACAGGACAGGTCCGGCTTTCGTTGGCCAGCAAGGCGTCAGGACGGGCAGCTGCAGGCCTGCAGAACACGGGGAAGCGCCCGTCCGAGACCGTCCGGCATACACTCCCCGCTGATGACTCACTTCTGTATGAACCCGATGGGATTGTGCGCGCTCTCCTTCGCGCTCTTCTCAATATTCTCCCTGAGGCTCTCGTAGTACCTGATGTCATCCGGGCCAACTGACGGACGGGTCCTCTTTATGGCATCCTCGAGCATGCTCTCCGTGATGTCAGACCTGCTCCTGAAGGCCTTCTCCGCGGCATCGTTTACGATGAAGGCGATGTCGGCGGCCACGTAGTTCTCTGTGAGCGAGGCCAGGTGCCCGAAGTCGATGCCCTCCTCCTGCGGCCTCCCCTTCATCTGCACCCGGAACATGCCCTCCCTCGCCGCCGCGTCAGGCACCGGGATGTAGATCATCTGATC
>ONIT01000159.1 GCA_900317945.1 uncultured Pseudomonadota bacterium | reverse complement strand
CGAGGAGGAGATCAGCCAGGGGCTCACCATTTACGGTCCTGGCAAAGGCTGTGAGCAGTGCCATGGCGGCTACAAAGGGCGAGTCGGTGTTTATGAGCTCCTCGTCATGAGCGAGCCGATCGCACAGGCCATAATGTCCGGCGCGAATTCTCTTGAAATTGAAAAACTGGCGCAGCAGGAGGGCATGCAAACCCTTAAGCAAAGCGCTTTGGAAAAGGTAAAACTGGGCTTGACAAGTCTTGATGAAGTAAGACGTGTCGTAAGTTGATAGGTGTAAAACATGGCAGCAGGATCCTCAGGCAGCGTAGCGGTTAAAAAAAACTCCCCCTCCTCAGAGAGGGGCCAGATCAAGCAGCTCTATGCTCCGTACAAATGGAAAGGCAAGAACAAGAAGGGCCGAATCGTTCACGGACAGATCCAGGCCAAGTCGGTTGAGCTCGCGACAATAGAGCTTAAGAAGCAGGGCGTGACTGTAATCTACTGCAAACCCGCCCCTAAGGATCTTCTGAGCCCCAGCGTCAACGCCATGGATATCGCCATGCTGTCACGCCAGATCTGCACCATGCTCGGAGCCGGAGTTCCTATCATCCAGACCCTTGAGCTGCTTGCCGGAAGCGCGAACAAGAACCAGATGAGGAACCTGCTCGGCACCATCAGCGCCGAGGTCGCAAGCGGTATCCCCCTCTCCAAGTCTCTGAGGCGCTTCCCGAAGTACTTCGACGCGCTGTACTGCGATCTGGTCGCGGCCGGCGAGCAGTCCGGTGCCCTTGAGAAGATTTATGACCGTATCGCCACGATGAAGGAAAAGGCAGAGCTCCTCAAGTCAAAGATCAAGAAGGCCCTGATTTACCCTTCGGCAATTGTTGTAGTAGCAATTGTGGTTACCGCGATACTGCTTATTTTCGTGGTTCCCCAGTTCGAGGACCTGTTCCACAGCTTCGGCGCGGAGCTTCCCGCATTTACCCAGTGGGTGGTAAATATGTCGAAGTGGCTGCAGAAATGGTGGTTTGTTATAGCTTTCATTCTTATTGCTGTTATCGGAACTTTCCTCTATTTCTATCGCCGCAAGCCAGCGCTGCATGACGCAGTCGACAAGTTCATGCTGCATATTCCGGTTATCGGTGAGATCCTGAGCAAGGCTTCCATTGCACGTATGGCATCTACTCTGTCCACTACCTTCGCAGCCGGTATTCCGCTGGATGTCAGAAACGAGGTTATCGGCGGAATGCAGATGAACGTCGCGATGCGCACTACCATGGTATTCCCCGACATGCTTGTGCAGATGGTCATGATTGGCGAGCAGGCCGGCTCACTTGATGACATGCTCAACAAGCTCGCGAACATTTACCAGGCTCAGGTCGATGATGCAGTGGACGGCCTCTCGAGCCTCCTTGAGCCTATGATCATGGTTATCCTCGGTGTGCTCATCGGCGGCCTCGTAATAGCGATGTACCTCCCGATATTCACCATGGGCAGCGTTATCAAATAAAGAAGGGCAGAGCTCACTTGGAATCTGCTACAATTCAGGGCGCCGGAAGGCGCCTTTTTCGTTTGGTGGTTTTATGGAATTCCTGCACACCCTCTATTATCAGTATCCGGGCATGTTTCATCTTTACATAGGCATACTCGGCCTTCTGGTGGGAAGCTTTCTCAATGTAGTCGTCTACCGTCTGCCTGTCATGATGGAGAATGAATACAGAAGAGATTTCCTCGAGTACTTCACTCCTGACTCTCCGGAGCTCAAGAAGGAGCAGCCGAAATTCAACCTGATGACTCCGAGAAGCCGCTGCCCGAACTGCGGGAAAATGCCATGGCTGCCATCAGCCGATCTCGTTTCGATATCCGGCTGTTGAGACTCTTACCTGTGTGCTGACCGTTATCGTCTCGTACCGTTTTCACTCCGTTGAGCAGATCCTGCCTGCTGTCGCGCTCACCTGGGCCCTTATTGCGCTCGCCTTCATTGACTACGACAAGATGCTGCTTCCTGACTCAATCACGCTGAGCTTTCTCTGGGCGGGGCTCCTTGTCAACTATTTCGGCATATTCATGGAGCTTCATGATGCGGTAATCGGGGCCGCTCTGGGGTATGGCGTGCTGTGGTCCGTAAACGCGCTCTTTGGCCTTATCGCCCGCAAGAACGGCATGGGCAACGGCGACTTCAAGCTGACCGCACTGTTCGGTGCCTGGTTCGGCTACCAGTGCCTTCCTGCCATCATCATTATTTCCTCTGTCCTTGGGCTCATCATCGGCGGAAGCCTGCTCATCATCAGGAAGGAGAAGAGCCATCCTTTCCCGTTCGGTCCCTTCATCGCTATAGCCGGCTTCGTTTTCATGCTGTTCGGCAAGGAGATAAATGAAGGCTATATGAATCTGGTTCTCGGGGCATGACGGTGAATCTCGGATCCGGTAAGTTTGCTGTCGGGCTTACAGGCGGTATAGGCTCCGGCAAGACCACCATTGCCGGAATATTCGCATCGCTTGGCGCCGGGGTAGTTGATGCGGATGCCGCGAGCAGGGAGATAATGCTCCCGGGCAGTGAGACGTTCTCAGCCGTTGCAGAAAAGTTCGGGAAAGGCGTTATCGCAAGTGACGGCACGCTGGACCGGCGCCATCTCAGGGAAATCGTCTTCTCCTCTCCCGAGGCCCTCGCTTTCCTTGAGAGTGTGACGCATCCGGCCATAATGAGGTTTATGCAGAGGAAGATGGCGGATCTTGACGCGCCTTATGTCATCGCGGTTGTGCCTCTCCTTTTTGAAAAGCATTTCGACTGCATGGTTGAGCGAACGCTTGCAGTTGATCTCGATGAGTCCCTGCAGATCTCAAGAACTGCAGAGAGGGACAGATCGACAGCTGACGCTGTCAGGGCAATAATGGACCATCAGCTTTCAAGGGGAAAGCGGGCCGCAATGGCAGACGACATCATCTACAATGACCCGGATCCGGAGGTAAAGCGCGCCTCTGTCATGATGCTTCACAGACGCTATCTTGCACTTGCTGAGGGGATGAAAAAGGGCCCGGAGGAATAGGATAATGGTTCTCAAGGTGAAGTGTCCCGTGTGCGGGAGAGAGGTCAGGTGGACTGATGAATTTCCCTACAGGCCTTTCTGCTCAAGGCGCTGCCGGCTTATAGATTTTGGCGGATGGGCTGACGGGAGCAATGTGATATCCGAAAGCCTCACTAAGGATGAGGAGAACAGTACGGCAGATGACATGATCCCGGGCGGCACCATCCAGCGCCCCAGGGCGAACGCATGAACGCCCAAATTTATATCCGATGAATTTGCGAATATTCCTATAAATTATTGATTTTCGATCAGATTATTTATTTGATAACGCTCTGAAAATGCCCTATAATTTCCCTATATTTTATAGAGAGAAAAGGCCGCCATGA
>ONIT01000161.1 GCA_900317945.1 uncultured Pseudomonadota bacterium | reverse complement strand
TGTATCTCGATCATAAAGTGAGGCCTTTTTTTATGCAATTTTTAAATCACTGAAGGCAGAGGTCTGGGTCCCTGGCCACACAGAAAAAATGATTGACCCCGAAAATGTCTTATATCAGCCAGTGGAACCGTCCGATGAGGTGATGATCAAGACAGGAAACATAAACTACACCTACCGTCTCAGGGGAGATGAGTCAGCGTTCGAGGGGGACAGGCCTGAGCCCGGGAAAGCAGAGGAGATTGAGGAGCTGATCTATTACATAAGGGAAGGAATCTTCAGCGAGGGAAAAGGACAGAAAAAATAATAAAGCCAGCGGCATTTTTCTGACACAGGAATAAGCGGCCACTCCACCTGCCTGCGGTGCGGTCCTCCAAGCAGCCGGAAATACAAGTGTCCGGCACTTCCGTCTCAGGACCGCCTTTCGTATTCTGTCAAATAACACACCTCCGTATATCAGCAAAGTCTCCCCGAAAAGGACCCGCCGCGGCAGCAGCGGGCGAGCAAACAGCTCAGGAGTCAAAATCCGTTTACCTGCTATCACCCTCCCTGGAGGAGCGAGAGCGCAATCTGGGTCGAGCTGTTCGCGTTGATGGTCGAGGAGAGACGGTTCTCTACAGCGCCCCACTGCGCTCTCTCCGAGTCAACGTGGTTGATCATCACGTCAAGGCACTTGATGGCCGCCTCGGCGTTCGCGTGCGAGGTCATGCTGATGGAGAAGAGCTTGCCGCCACTAGCAGGCTTGCCGTCAGATCCAATTGCCTTGAACTCTTCCTTGGTGTTGCCCTTCCCCGGATGTCCGACCTTCATGTCTGACTTGTCCCAGCCGGTCAGGCCGTCTTGAGGACTACGTTCTGGGTGTCAGCGCCTGCTGCCGGACGTCCTGCTGCAGTCGCGAACGCGATCTTCTGGCCGCTCGCCGTATCCTTGACGCCGGTCTGCTGGGTATAGTTGAGAAGTCCCGCGAAGGTCAGATCCGAGAAGGTCGCGGTGACAGTCTGGTCAGAGTGTGATCCTACCTGGAACTTGGTGAAAGTATCAGTCAGATTGCCGTCCTTGTCGAGTGTTCCGATGGAGCCGTTCAGCACATGAAGAGTGCCGCCGAAGGTGGTCTGCTCGCCGATACGCTGGATTTCGAGTGAAAGCTGGTTGACCTCCTGCTGGATGGCGTCTCTTTCAGAGTCGGCATTGGTGCCGTTAGCGCTCTGGATGGCGAGGGTTCTCATGCGCTGGAGCATGCTGGTGATTTCCTCGGTGGCTCCCTCGGCGACCTGGCACATTGAGATGCCGTCGTTAGCGTTTCTGTTGCCCTGGGTCAGGCCGTTGATCTGGGAGGTCATGCGCGATGCGATCTGAAGTCCTGCCGCATCGTCCTTCGCCGAGTTGATTCTCTTGCCGGTCGAGAGCTTCTCGTAGCTGCCGGTAAGCTTGCTGGTTGCCTTCGCGAGGGCGTTCTGGGCCCGGAGCGAGGAGGTATTGGTATTTACATAAAGTGCCATAATCTTTTTCTCCTGAAACTGTTATACATTCCGGCGCCAGGCATTAATCCCATTGTTTTTATTGTTATAGGGGCCTGAGGCTGTTCCGATGAACGCCGGACAAAACCTTCACCCTCCATATATGAAAAATGCGTGCCACATCTAGAAATATTCGTTAAATCAGACAGTTATCATGTTTTTACGGCCCGTTTTGAGTCACGGTCGAAGGGGATTTCAGGCAGCGGGGGAAGATTGTGACAGAGAAGTGACGCTCCGGCGCCGGGCGGAAGAATATGAGCCTGCCGGGACTTGGCAGATGAGACGCTCAGGTAAAGATCCCGCCATAAAACTGACGGTTCCGGATTTCTGACACTGTGCGAGCGGCACACCATTTCAGATTTGTCTTCCGGATAAAGATTCCTGCCATGCTGCAGGAAAAGCCGCTGCCCTGGCCGCACAGCCCGGAAGGCCCGGGAGGCGCCTGACAGCAGGAAAAGGACTTGGAGATAACGGATCCCTTCTCCCCAAAAGGACCCGCCGCGGCAGCAGCGGGCGAGCAAACAGCTCAGGAGTCAAAATCCGTTTACTGGCTATCACCCTCCCTGGAGGAGTGAGAGCGCAATCTGGGTCGAGCTGTTCGCCTGGGTCAGGACGGAGGAGGCTGCCTGCTGGATGACGTTCTGCTGGGTCAGCTGCGCAGTCTCGGCGGCGAAGTCCACATCCTCGATGCGGCTTCTCGCGTCTGACACGTTCGTTATGGTGTTGCTCTGGTTGTTGATGGTCGAGGAGAGACGGTTCTCTACA